>NZ_JMDX01000009.1:0-51434 GCF_000935845.1 Paenibacillus sp. E194 | reverse complement strand
GCCAAACAAATTACGACGATGCTCGGACAGCCAACCCAACTGATTCAAGCCACACAAATTGAAAATGATGTGCACCGCAATGTTACCGTCTCCTTCAAGACTGGCAAGGGTTCTGTATTATCCGTGGTGCTCCGTTATGCCAAAAATGGCTTAGTAGATGATATGTATTTCAACTTTACGCCGCAAGGTCAATATCAAGCCCCATCCTATGATGATAAGGATGCTTATAAGGAAGAGTCGATCGTAATCGGAGAAGGAGAGTTCAAGCTGCCGGGCACATTGACCGTGCCAGCGTCAGGAGACGGGAATTACCCGGTTCTGGTGCTTGTGCATGGATCGGGTGCGAATGATCGAGATGAATCAATCGGCAGCAGCAAGATGTTCCGTGACTTGTCCGTTGGCCTTGCCAAGCAAGGAATCGCAACGATTCGTTATGAGAAGCGGACGCGTGAATATTCGTATCAGTCCAGCGCCGTTCCGCGCTTTACGGTGAAGGAAGAGACGATAGATGATGCCCTTCATGCGGTTGCTTGGGCGTCCCAAGACAAGCGGCTTAACAAGCAGCAGATCTTTGTGCTTGGCCACAGTCAAGGTGGAATGCTCGTACCTAGAATTCTTGCCCAGGATACGGCGAAGGCGGTACGAGGAGCGGTAATTGCAGCAGGACCTTCTGGCCCGCTTGAGGATCTCATGCTGACGCAATTCGAAGGCCAATTGGCTCGCGCGAAGGAAGCGAAGCTTCCAGAGCAGGCAATTGCTCAATTGGAAGCACAAGTAGCAGCTTGGAAGCAGTCCCTTCAAATCATTAAAAATAAAGAGTATACAGTAGACAACTACCCAGCAAATCTGCCAATCGGTACACCTTCTTGGTGGTTTGATTTCCGCGACTATTATGGTGGAGACATTGCGAAGAATCAGCAAGTTCCGATGTTCCTCATCCAAGGGGACAATGATGTCCAAGTGGGCAAGGAACATTTAGATGGCTGGAAGAAGGCGCTGTCGGCTCGTACCAATGTCGCATACAAGCTGTATCCGAAGCTGAACCATGTTTTTGTACCGTATGACAAGCCTTCGACCGGAGAAGAATATATGCTGCCGGGCAATGTACCGCTTGATGTTATTACTGACATGGCGAAATGGATAAAATCTCAATCCTAATGATGGCGTTATATACGTCAATGTAGGATTTGGTTTACAAACAAGAGCGTAAAGGCCTAGGCTGCTAGGCCTTTACGCTCTTTGAGATTTATAAGATATAGATTCAGCGTTATAATGGATCAATAATCAAAAGGGGGGATGGATGCCATGGGACGAACGAAAAAACCACGAAAATTCAGAGTTTGGATTCTAATCTCCCTTGTCCTCATTATTTTGATTCCCTACATATTGGTGAACAGCACACCTGCATTAACGGCGCTGTTTGTAAGAAAACTATTTGAGACTCCAATCGCGACCCAGCCAGCAGGGTATGCTTCGTATAGCAGCCAAGTGCATGTTCAGCATGATTTGACCTATCCATCGAGGTATAAGGACAACCGATTCGATATATACTTGCCGCAATCTTCAAACGCCGAAGAAGCGAAATCATACCCGACTATTATCTGGGTGCATGGCGGTGCGTATGTTGGAGGGGATAAGAAGGATCTTGCGATTTTTTCCACCATGTTAGCAAGTCAAGGCTATGTGGTATTGGCGATGAATTATGAGCGCGCACCAGAAGCCAAATATCCTACACCTATTTTGCAGCTGGACGAATGTTATCAATATGTAAAGGCAAATCCAGATCGCTTCCCGATTGATACGAATCGGCTGTTCTTTGCTGGAGATTCGGCAGGAGCACAGATTGCCAGCAATTATACAGCCATTCAGACAAACTCAGATTTGGCACGTCAAATGGGTATGGAGCAAGCAGTGCCACGAGACACAATCAAGGGAATGCTGCTTTATTGTGGCCCTTTCGATCTTCAACTGTTCCACAGTACGAAGTATTCGCTGCCTGTGCAATTTTTCTTGAATCAAGTTGCTTGGAGCTACATCGGAGAGAAGAATTGGCATGAAGTGGAGAAGGTGAAGTTAGCTTCGGTTGTAAACTTTGTGACGAAGGATTATCCGCCAACCTTTATTACCGATGGCAACAAAAATTCATTTGAGGAGCACGGTAGAGAGCTGGCTGCAAGGCTGGAGGCAGTGAATGTCCCGGTTCATTCGCTCTTTTTCGAACAGGATGAAGCGATTACCGAGCATGAATTTCAATTTAAGTTAGATACCGAGTCTGGAATGAAGGCATTGGAGCAATCCTTGTCATTTTTGAGGCAATACACAAGAAAATAATAAAAAACAGGAGCCAGCATGTACAAAATAAGACAATGCACACTGCGCTCCTGTTGGTTATATATTAATTTTTCAACGGTGGAGTCCATAAATGATACAAGTCAGCAAATCCAAATGAATCATATTGAACATGCTGCAGCATAGGGTGAATGGGGCGCTCGTGCTGCGGATGATGCATGAAACCAATGCAGGCTTCATCAACCACGTATTGGACGATACGATCAATTCGTCTTTCTCTCTCCTCCGTATTTTCATGCTGGAACAAAAATAACTGGCCATCAATCCATTCAAGCTGTTCATCGCTCAAATAACGACGGAAAGCCAATGCCTCGCTGCGGAAAGCAGCAAGCACTGACAGATGCGGATCAAGTGATGACACCTCACCGGACAGGATGATATCCATGTGCGGATCGTTAGTCAAATCATGGACATCGTTAAAGGAGTAGGGATGAAGTTCGATATGGATTCCGATACATAGCGCCCTTTGTTGAATCCATCCTGCTTCCTCCCATGCCTCTGGGATATCCAGCATATATAGCCGTAGCTTTTCGCCGCTATAGGAGCTGGCTGCTAGCCATCTTTTCGCCTCAGTTAGACTTTTCCTATTCAAAGTGCTTTTCCACGGGAAAAAATGAGAGGCAGGGATAAGCCCAGTTCTGCCTAACTCCTTCCACATGGTTTCCATGTCCAGCAATTCGTTCAACGCTTTCCGCAGCATGCGATCCCGCATGGTAGGAGAGTGCTTTGTATTAAACATAGCAAACCGATATCCAAGTTCCGTGGGACGGTCATATGCCGGGTTGAACGGAACTGTTTCAGTGCTAGGGATGTCATATTGGATAAGATGTGCCCGTTCCGGGGGCATTTGCCAACAATGGATCTCATCCATATAAGCGCGCTCGCGAAAATACGAATCAAATGCATGCAGCACAACTCGATTTTGCTGGCAGGATACAATTCGATATGGCCCTGTGCCGATAAAGAAGCTATCCGTATTCTCCCCATCTTCGGGCAGGATGATCATCGGTGTTGACGCCAGATAGCGTCCAAACAAAGGATTCGAGCGATGAAATATAATTCGAGCCACGAGTGGCGAAGGACATTCTATAGATTCGATATCCCGGGCAAGCCAGCGATTGGGACAGGCTGAATGCATGAGCCTCTCCATGCTGAACTTGACGTCCCGACTCGTCAAAGCGCGATGGTGATGGAACCGTACCTGCTTGCGCAAATATATCGTCCATGTTAGCCCCTGCTCTTCGACCTCCCACCCAATTGCTAAATGAGGCACAAGCTCATTCTGATCTGCATCATATCGGAGCAGCGTATCCCCGATTAACGAGGCAAGCATTGAATCATAGGTGATCGATACGAACGCAGGATCAAGATTCGTTACCGGATAGGTCGTAATGGCATGCAACACATCCTTGCCTACTGTTGTAGGCTGCAGTCCAAACTGCTCTTGTATAGGCTTTTGCAAATCACCGATCCACTGCCGTGGAAAAGGGAGCTGAAGCACATGGAGCAGCTGCTCCATGTCCTGTTGCTGAAGACAGAGCTTGATGAAATCAAGCAGATCCTCATAAAAATCCGTAATGAAGCAAATCTCGGATTGATTTCCTCTGCCGCGTCCGGGAATGTAAGTACAATCATACTCAGATACCAGCTTATGTAGCTTTCGTTTTGCATTTTTCCGGCTGCAATGCCATACATTCTCTAGTTCTTGCAGCCGCAGTACTGCGATACGTTCATGTTCACGCTCGTAGAGATATGCGCGCAATGATAAATAATCCAGATGAAGCAATTGACTCACCTCACTAAAAGGGGACATGTAAGCAAGGATTATACCCTTTTTTCCTCTTTTTGCAAGACTGATAATAGGGATAAAGCAATTATTATTAGTTTTCTAACAAGCGAAAAGCAGGGAGGTATTCCTATGTTCACAACACAAAGAATCCGATTGCGCAAAATGACGGAGCAGGATGCACAGGTGTATCATAGCTGGAGAAACGATACAAGGGTGATGGAGACAACGAATCCGCATATGGATGTATATGCCCCTGAGGATACTGATGCTTTTGTTCGGAGTGTTATCCTTGGATCTTCGAGTTCGAAATCGTATATCATTGGTGACGCAGACACGGAAACGCCCATCGGAATCATGTCGCTCATCTCAATCGATTACAAAAATCAAAATGCGGAGCTAATTATTGATATCGGCGAACCGGATTATTGGGGGAAAGGGTACGGTCAGGAAGCATTGCAGATTTTACTGCACTATGCCTTCAACGAGTTGAATTTGCATCGATTGTCCTTGCGGGTGTTCGATTTTAACGAAAGAGCGATTAGACTGTACTCGAAAATAGGCTTCAAGCAAGAGGGAGTAATGAAAGAGGCCTTATTCCGCAACGGAGCTTGGCACGATATTATCCATATGGGACTGCTGCAATCGGAGTACATGTAGCAAAGTCTACTTCGAAAATAATGAAAATAAACGATATACTAGGTGAAAGTGATAACTTTCACTTTTAACATTCAAAATCCATGCTACTATTATCCATGTACGGTACATCTTTCGCATGCGCAGCGGATCACCAGTATATACAAATGAGGGGTATAACAACATGAAGAGCATTCGTAAGGCCGGAACTTGGCTGCTCATTTTATGTCTTATTGTAATGGTAGCAGCTTGTGGCAATGGAAGTAGCAAGGAATCGCAAGGAACCGCACAGCAGGAACAAGGCAAGACCATTACATCTGTCGGGGAAGGTGATGGCAAGCACGGTGCGATCAAGGTAGAGGTTACATTTGACAATAATGAAATTACGGACATTAAGGTACTCGAACAGAAGGAGAACGAAGTTCTGGCCGAGCCTGTATATAAACAATTGAAAGAAAATATGATCAGCACCAATACGGCTGAAGTAGATGCGATCAGCGGCTCCAGCATGACAAGCCATGGCTTCATTGATGCAGTCAAAGATGCTGTATCTAAAGCTGGAATTACACTCATTGCCAAGAAGGCCGATTCCTCCAACAAATCCGAGGAGCCTGCGGAACAAACCTATGACATCATTGTGGTTGGTGCAGGTGGAGCGGGATTCAGTGCGGCAATTGAAGCGAAGAAGGCAGGGGCTTCTGTCGTACTATTGGAGAAGATGCCAACCGTTGGCGGCAACACGTTGATTTCCGGCGGGGAAATGAATGCAGCGAACACATGGGTTCAACAAAAGCTTGGCATTAAAGATGATGTCGAATTGTTTATTAAGGATACACTGAAAGGCGGCGACAACGTCGGTGATCCAGAGATGGTGCGCGCGATGGCCGAAAATGCGACCCAGGCAGCAGAATGGCTGAAGGATGAAATCAAGGTTGAATTTTTGCCGGATCATCTCTTCCAATTCGGTGGACACTCCGTGAAGCGCGCGCTTATTCCACAGGGACATACAGGAGCAGAGCTGATTACGAAGCTGAAGAAGCATTTGGATGGGGCTGGCATTCCGCTGAAGACAGATACGAAAGTGGAAAAGCTGCTCACAGACGGCTCTGGCAAAGTAATCGGCGTAGAAGCAACAGGCGCTAAAGGAAGCAAGCTGACATTCCATGCGAACAAGGGTGTTATCATTGCATCCGGCGGCTTTGGTTCCAATGTAGAGATGCGTAAGAAATATAATCCGGAGTATGACGAGAAATACATGACAACAGATGCTCCTGGCTCTACAGGTGACGGTATCGTGATGGCTCAGGATGCAGGGGCAGCATTAACGAACATGGACAGCATTCAGACGTATCCGGTCTGCGATCCAGTAACAGGTGTTATTTCACTCGTAGCGGATAGCCGCTTCGATGGCGCAATCCTTGTGAACCAAAGCGGTAAGCGGTTTGTTGAAGAGCTTGAACGCCGCGACGTTATTTCCAAGGCAATTTTGGCGCAAGAGGGAAAATACGCTTACCAGCTGTGGAACGAAGATATTGCGAATATTAGCAAAACGCATGAGGTGCACAAGGACGAATACGACGTGCTCGTGAAGGAAAGCATGCTGTATAAAGCGGACACGCTGGAAGACGCTGCAAAGTTCTTCAATATCGATCCGGCTGCATTGAAGGCAACGATTGAGCGGGTCAACGGCTTCGCGAAAGCGGGAGACGATAAGGACTTCCACCATCGTGCTGGCCTGAAGGACATGAGCAAGGGCCCTTATTATATTGAAAAAGCAGTTCCATCCGTTCACCATACGATGGGTGGCGTGGTAATCAACAAGACGACTCAAGTATTGAATGAGAAGGGACAGCCGATCCCAGGCTTGTTCGCAGCAGGTGAAGTAACAGGTGTCATCCACGGCAAGAACCGTCTCGGCGGCAACGCGGTTGCGGATGCCATTACATTCGGCCGTATTGCAGGACAACAGTCAGTGAAATAAAAGTTAGGTAGATGTGTTTATAGTGAAGCCTGATTATTAACAAGCTAATCATAGTAAATGGAAGTAGGCCGCAGCTTTGCTGCGGTCTTTTCTTATAGAGAATATTTTCCTAATCTACTATAATGGGAAGATGGCATCATGTATAACCATATTTTTCTTACAAAGGAGACATCGACACAATGGGATCCGCATCACTCTTTGCAAGACCGCATCTAGCAGAATGCGTGCCTGACCTCGTAGCAACGGCAAGAGGAGATAAGAAAGCGACGCTTGTCATTCAGCATGCCAAGCTGGTCAATGTGACTTCTGGAGAAATATTGGACGATATGTCCATCGGCGTACAAGGTTCAAGGATTGCATTTGTAGGAAAGGATGCAAGCCATCTTATCGGAGACACGACAAAAGTTATTGATGCACAAGGCCGTTATGTAGCGCCCGGTCTGCTTGACGGGCATTGCCATATTGAGAGCAGCCAGATTACGCCAACGCAATTTGCACGAGCTGTATTGCCCAAAGGGACGACAGGCGGTTTTTTCGATGCGCATGAGATTACGAACGTTCTCGGACTTCCGGGATTGAAGCTTATGCTTGATGAAGCGAGAACGACTCCACTCGCAGCATACATGCAGGTCGCTTCCTGTGTGCCTTCTACCGGCCCAGAGCTGGAGACGGCAGGCGCTTCGATTGGCCCGGCCGAGGTAGCGGAGGCCTTTACGTGGGGCCCGGACATGATTGCGCTTGGCGAAGTCATGAACTTCCCGGGCGTCGTATTCGGCGAAGAAAAAATGATTGGGGAAATTCAAGCTGCCTTGCGCGCAGGCAGAGTAGCTGATGGACATTATACATGGCCGGTTCAAGACTGGCGGTTGCCAGCATATGCCGCAAGCGGGATTACGGGTTGCCATGAAAGCGTGAATGCTGAGGATGTTATCGCACGCGTGCGGCTGGGCATGTATGCGAAAATGAGACGCGGTTCCGCATGGCATGACGTTGCGGAGTCCATCAAGGCCCATACTGAGCACAATATCGACTCGCGCCGCATGATACTCGTCACCGATGATCGGAGTCCGGAGTCGTTAGTAGATGAAGGACATATGGACTTCGTTGTACGCCATGCGATTGCGCAGGGAGTGCGTCCTGTGACAGCATTCCAGATGGCAACCATTAACACGGCGGAACGATTTGGCGTGGCGCGGGATGTAGGCTCGATTACGCCGGGTTCGTTCGCGGACATGATTATGCTGGACGGCCATATTTCCGACGTGAATGTAATCATGACGATCGCTGCCGGACAAGTAGTCGCTGAGCATGGCCGTATGGTCGTCGAACTTCCAGAGTTCCATCATCCCGAATCAGCGATTCGATCCGTACACTTGGCTCGTCCGGCAAAGGCAGATGACTTCGTGATTCAAGCACCGATTACGGGCGGTGTTGCAACCGCTCGTTCGATTCAAGTGAGGGAGAATCATGTGGACACGAAGGAATTGCATGTGTCTGTTCAGGTTGAAGACGGAGTCGCATTATTACGAGATCAAGAGGATTTATGTAAATTGGCCGTCATCGAGCGCCACCGCGGTACGGGCAAGCAGGCAGTCGGCTTCGTATCCGGTGTTGGGTTCCAGGAACCGGCTGCATTGGCTTCGACGGTAGCACATGATTGTCATAACGTCATGGTCATCGGCAACTCCGATGAGCTTATGGCGAAAGCAGCGAATGTGGTTGCCGATATGCAGGGCGGTATCGCGCTCGTTACCGAGACGGAGATCGTAACATTGCCGTTGCCCGTTGCCGGCCTTATGTCGAATGCGCCGTTCGAGCAAGTGGCGGAACAGTCGAAGGCAGTTAGCGAAGCCTTGAACAAGGCAGGCTGCACGATGAACTATGCGTTCATGACCTTATCGCTGCTTGCCCTCGTTGTCGTTCCCGAACTCCGCTTGTCGGACATCGGTCTCATCAAAACGACGGAACAAGGTTTTGTTCAGGTGCCATTGTTCGTGGAGCAATAAAAGATAGCATTCATCTTTATAGACAGTGATTTCAGTCAGGCGTCTTTCCAACAGGAAAGCGCCTTTTTCTATATATTCTTTTCTTATGAGATTAACGAATTAGAAAGGTGGGAACTGCATGCGGCGACACTTGCAACTGCTCCTATTATCGTCCAACTATTCTTGCATACGTTACAGGAACGGGCAGATAAAGATAGAACGGTACAAGGCAATGGTTGAAAAACTATTTCCTTTTTATGTAACTACTCCCTGTATAATTTTTGGAAATTTTACAAATGTGCGATGAAAGTCATTGCATTCCGGCAAGATGCAAGCTAGAATAAAATATAATACCAAAATGATAGTTTTGTTTCGAAATAAAATTTCTTGGCGAGTAGGGATAGACAAATGTCGATACATGATAATATTTTAATAAAAATCCGTGATATGAAGGATAGTCTTACGCCAGTAGAACGCATCGTTGCTGAGTATGTACTTGCCAACCTAGAGGAGATACCGCACTTGTCGATCAAGAACTTGGCGCAGCTGACGAAAACCAGTGATGCATCCGTGCTTCGCTTCTGCAAGACGATGGGCTATTCCGGCTACCGCAGCTTTATCGTCAGCATCTCCGCATCAATCGGATCGATGGATGACGAGCAGAAGGATCAGTATACAGACATTCAACCAGGGGATGATTTAGATACGATCATCTCTAATATTTCACGCAACAATAGCAAATCCATCGAGGATACGCTCTGCGTCATTGACCGGAAAGAAATCGGCCGTGCCGTGCAGGTGCTGCGCGAGAGCAATCGGGTTGTGTTCTTCGGTATTGGTGCGTCAGGGCTCGTTGCGATTGATGGGGAGCAGAAGTTCTCGCGCATCAACAAAATGTGCCATGCATATACGGACGGGCATAGTCAGTTAACGGCGGCTACACTGCTCGATAAGGGCGATGTGGCGATTTTTGTCTCGAATTCAGGCGACACGATTGATATTCTGGATTCGTTGGAAATCGCCAAGAAAAATGGCGCCTGTATTATTGCGATAACGAAGTATACGAAAAGCGAGCTGGCGGATAATGCCGATATCGTGCTGAGCATATCCACGCCTGAGGTTACGATTCGCAGCGGTGCGATGGGCTCTCGTATCGCAATGCTAACGGTTATCGATATTCTTTTTGCAGGAGTAGCGAGTGCGGAATATAAGAATGTGAAGAAGTATTTGACGAAAACACATAATATTTTGGCCAGCAAGCATCGTTGATACGAAGAACAGATCAACATGGCAGACATCGGCAGAGCACGTGCGCCGGTGTCTTTTTTTGTTGAAAAACAAAATAAAACACCAATAATTTATTTTATAATAAAATTTTATTTCAAAAACTGTTGACCATGATGGCATTTAGGTCTAAGATGGATATATAAGCAAGTTATACAAAACAGGATAGGAGGATGGCTATGGATGAGTATCTGGCGGGTCTAACGACAGAAGAAATCAATCCAGAGACATTAGTGATAGACGAGTGCACAACCGATCAGATGCTGCGCCTCATGAATGAGCAGGATTCGAAAGTTCCGCAAGCGGTTGCAGCAGAGATCCCGCAAATTGCCAAAGCGGTCGACACCCTGCACAATGCGCTCAAAAATGGCGGTAGAATGTTCTATGTCGGGGCTGGATCTTCCGGCAGACTCGGCGTCCTCGACGCTTCAGAATGTCCACCCACTTTCGGAACTGACCCTTCGCTAGTGCAAGGACATATCGCTGGGGGAGACACTGCACTGAGATGGGCCGTTGAAGGCTGCGAGGATGATGCAGAGGAGGGGATGGCATTAATCGAGAGATGCGGCGTGACGGACAAGGATGTGGTTGTTGGCATTACAGCGAGCGGAAGCGCACAATTCGTAATTGCTGCCTTGAGAAAGGCGCGGGAAATTGGTGCGGCGACGATCGGAGTAGTGAATAACAAGAAATCCAAACTAGAGAGCGTCTGCGATGTATGCATCTCACCTGTTGTAGGGCCGGAAGTCATTATGGGATCGACAAGATTGAAAGCGGGTACAGCCCAGAAGTTGGTACTGAATATGCTGACAACTTGCACGATGGTTAAACTTGGGAAGACCTATAATAACTTGATGGTTGACTTGAAAGCGAGTAATATCAAGTTGCGCGACCGTTCAGTTCGGATTATCCAAGCGGTTACAGGCGTTGATGCGAAGACTGCGACTAGCTATTTAGAAAGCGCTTCCATGAACTGCAAACTAGCCATCATGATGATTAAGACAGGACTTGACGCAGCTGAAGCGGAACGGGCATTAGAGCAGAGTGAAGGTAGTTTGAAAAAAGCAATTGGCACGTTTACAAAAGCGGTATAGAAATCATTCGATATCCTTGAGGGGGGCTTTATCAATGAGAAAAAAATGCGTGTATTAGCGTCCATCTGTGCTTTTACCTTGGCAATTTCCTTGCTGTCGGCTTGCGGAAGTTCCAATGATGCAAAATCCGGAGAACAGGCGAACGGAGGCAAAGGTGGAAAAGATACAATTACAGCTTTGCTGCCACCAGTATCTGGTAAGTTCCAAGATAACTTCAAGCAAATGGAGAAGGAATTTAGCGAGTTGTACCCTGACTTGACGCTGAAGATTGAGCCAGCAAGCTGGGAAGATGTGACGCAGAAGCTTGATACACAAGTTAACGCGGGCAGCCCGCCAGATATTGCATTCATCCCGTCTGCAGGGATTCCAAAGTATATCCAGCAAGGCATGCTAATGGATATGACAGGTGTAGCAACGCCCGAAATGATTGCAGACTATGACAAAATTCCGCTTGAATACATGAAGAGTGGTAACGGACTTTACGGCTTCCCGGCATATATGGAAGTTCATGCCTTGGGCGGTAACAGAGAGTTCTTGGAGAAGGCAGGAATCGATTGGAAGAAAGTTCAGCAAGACGGCTGGACGTTTGATGAGTTCCGTGAGGCTGTGAAGAAGGGCGTCGTGAAGGAAGGCGACAAGACGTCCCGCTATGGCTTTGTATTCGCTACAGCAGGTGTAGCTTCCAAGGATTACTTGGGGATTCTGGTTAAAAATGCAGGCATGCCTGCATTCTTCGATAAAGACATGAAATACGCTTACACAAGCAAGAACTTCCTTGAAGTGTTGAAAGATATTCGTGTACTTATTGATGACGGCTCCATGCCGAAAGAACTTAGCTCTGTAGACGCTGGGAAACGTTGGAATATGTTCCTGACAGGGCAAACGATGATTACAGGTAAAGGTCTTGCTACTTTCGAAAACAATTCAAAAGAAAACAACGAAAAAATCGCGAAAAAAGATGGCAGCGAAGTAAAAGGCAGCATTCCGGTCGAATATACGGTGCTTCCGGTTCCAACCTTCTTGGGTCAGGAGCAGAAATCCGCAGTTGCAGTAGATGGTTATGTAACATTCCGTGGAAAGAATGAGCCAACGGCTGAGCATAAAGCGAACGTAGTAAAAGCTGCGTACTTCCTTGCAAGCGGTAAAGTAGCAGCAACAACGAACAATGATCTCTTTGCAGCACACATTACGGAATCGGCTAGAAAAGAAGCAGAAAAAATGCCAATCGAAAGAGACGAGTTCAATGAAAAGGCTGTAGAAAAATTGCTTAGCCATGCAACTCCTGCACGTCCAGACATCCCAGCAGATCTGGCTGCAAAAGCAATTAAATTGGAAACAGAAGTGATAGTACCTAAGCTGCAAGCATTGATCGCAAATGAAATTACACCAGAGAAAATGTACGATGCTGTGAAAGAGGCAGCCATTGCAGCGTTCGGTGAAGACGGAATTGTGAAGGACTAAGAAGAAGTCAGCTTCGGATAGCCGTATGATACGACGTACGGCTATCCGGAAATGTTTATGACATTGCGTATTGAAAGGGGTTTCGCATTATGGCCCAATTAGCTAAGCCGTTGAAGAAACGGAAAATTAGAGGAGATTCCGGTTGGGGATATGCGTTTATCGCGGTTGCATTGGTTGTATTCGCAGTCTTTACCGCATATCCGGTAGTAAGTGCCTTTATTATTAGTTTTCAGGATTATAAACCGCTAGGATCTACATGGGTAGGATTCGATAACTATATTTCTTCCTTTAAAGATCCGCTCTTTTGGAAGTCAATTAAGAATACGGTTGTGTATACGGTACTTACGGTTCCCGTTGCATTGATGATCTCGTTTGCGGTCGCCATTCTCATCTTGCCGCTCAGCAAGAAGCTGCAGACGACGTTCAAGGCTGTTTACTATTTGCCTGCTGTTGCATCAGGCGTTGCCATGTCCGTTGTATGGCTGTGGATCTTCGATCCAATGGAATCCGGGATTATGAACCAGCTATTGGGGCTGTTCGGCATCAGCAATTTGAACTGGCTCGGATCAAGCGCGACTTCAATGTTCTCCTTGGTTCTGATGTCCTGGCTGGCAAGCCATGGTACAAGCATCATTATTTATTTGGCAGCATTGCTCGGTATTGATGATAGTTATTATGAGGCAGCAGAATTGGATGGCGCTTCTTTCCTGAAGAAGCTGTGGTACATTGTCATTCCTTGCTTGAAGCCAACTACGCTGTTCTTGTTGGTAACGGGTGTTATCGGCTCTTTCCAAGTATTCCAGAACGCTTATCTGATGACAGGCGGCGGCCCAGACAACTCGACAACAATGGTCGGATTGCTCATCTTTGACAACGCATTCAAATACTTTGAATTCGGTAAAGCTGCAGCGCAATCTCTCGTGTTGGCTGGAATTATCGCTATTATATCGTTCGCTCAGTTCAAATTTATGGGTAAAGACGTGGAGTACTAAGGAAAGGGGAGAAGCCAACGATGTCACTTTACAATCCGCATAATGGAAATCCGGCGGCTAAACATACGAGAAACGCTGCCATCATATTCATACTTTTACTATTTGCTTTGGCAACGATCTTCCCTATTTATTTTATGCTTATTTCTTCCTTTGGGGATCCCGTCGAAGCTGGGGCGATGAGCTATTCGCTCTTTCCATCCAAAATATCTTTTGAATCGTATAAGTTCTTCTTTGATTACAGTGAATACTCACTGCGCTGGTTATTGAACTCATTATTTGTGGCGGCTGTTGTTACGGTATCAAACGTGTTCTTTGCAAGTATGGCTGGCTATGCCTTCTCCAAAATTAAGTTCAAAGGCAGAACAGCATTGTTTACATTGCTTCTCGTTGCGATGATGATTCCGTATCAGGTAACACAAGTGCCGTTGTACATCTTAATCGTTAACATTTTCCAAATTCAAAATACGTACAGCGCTTTGATTTTACCTGGTCTCGTTACTGTATATAATATCTTCCTTTCGAAGCAGTTCATGAGCAGTATTCCGAATGAGGTACTGGAATGTGCAAAGATTGAAGGCTGCAACCAGTTCCAAGTGTATTTCAAGATCATTTTGCCTTTGTCTAAAACAGTACTCGCGGTAATGGCGATCCTGACGTTTATGGATAGCTGGAATACGTTCTTCTGGCCATTCTTGGTTACCAATACGATGGATATGCAGACGATTCAGGTAGGCCTCAAAAACTTCAGATTTGCCAACACGACTTACTTTGCGCCGATGATGGCAGGGGCTACAATCTCAGCGTTGCCTATGTTTATTCTCTTCTTCAGCTTGCAGAAGTACTTCTTGCAAGGGGTAACCGTAGGTGCGGTGAAAGGCTAATGTTCAAAAAAGGTCGCCAACCTTTTTGAACTGGATTATAGTCCTGCAATCTAATCCTGAACCTTCATCGCTGCGATGAAGGTTTAATGTTTAATTGGAGGTCCTGCGATGCTTGTCAAATGGGACAACAAATATAGGGAAGACGTTATCGCATTATGGAATGAAGAGGCAGTTCGCGATGGATATAAAGAGATTACAGTAGCCAGTTTCCATGACATATTTTGTTCTAACCCATACTTCGATTCGGAGAACACATTCGTTCTACTTGATGATGAAGGCGGTGTGCAGGGCTTCGCTTGCGGCTGTACAGGAGATGATCTGCCGCTAGGTCACGATGCTGGCTATATTACGTGCATTATCTTGTCTCGGAATTACCGTACAGACGAGTACTATTCACAGATGCTGGATGCAGTTGAGGGACGTTTCCGTGAGCTTGGGAAGAAGCAGGCAGATATCCTGTTCTTCAATCCAATGATGCTCCCTTGGTATATTCCGAATACACCGCAGCATGAGCATAACAATGCGCCTGGGGTGCCTGTCGGAAGTGAACTCTATCATTACCTGCTGCAGCATGGCTACTTCGAGCGAGCGGTTCAACAAGCGATGTATCTGCCATTGGCTAGCTTCGAAGTTCCGGAGCAGATCACGAACAAAGAATTGGCAGCGGCAGCAGATGGCTACGCGGTGGAGTTGTACGAACTTAATCGTCATCGTGGGATTGAGTCGATGCTTGAGGAACTGCACAACCCATTTTGGACCAGGGAGATTAAGCAAGCAGCTGCTGACAGTGTTCCCGTAGTGATTGCAGCCTATCAAGGAGAAGCAGTTGGCTTCGCAGGGCCGGTCATTCGTCAGCAGAGCGGTAGGGGATATTTTGCAGGCATTGGCGTGAGCCCGCAACATGAGGGACATGGACTTGGAACCATTTTGTTTTTCAAGCTTTGCGAAGCATTTCGCAGCATGGGAACGGAATATATGTCGTTGTTTACAGGCAGTACCAACCCTGCGCTTCGCATTTACGAGAAGGCAGGTTTCCAGACAGTCAAATCATTTTCGATCATGAGGAAGGAGTTGTAGGTATGAGCGAGCAGCGTCGAACGATTCTAGCAATTGGTGGACATGTGGGGGATATGGAGCTGACGGCTGGCGGTGTATTGGCAAGTCACGCACTTAAGGGCGACCGTATTGTCACTTTGGCTTTGACAGCAGGAGAACGTGGGGTTCCAGCCGGACAAGATATGGCGGAATATCGCGAGCAGAAGGTGAACGAAGCGAAGGCATTCGCGGAAATGCTCGGCGGTGAAGCGATCGTATTCGAAATCCGAGACGGGGAACTGAAGGATAATGAAGAAATGCGCTTGAGAGTTTGCGATGTCATTCGTCAGGTGCGTCCGAACATCATTATTACGCATTTCAAGAACAGCATGCACAAGGATCATATGATGACCCATCGCATTGTCAATGATGCACGCTTCTTCGCTGGGCTGGCATCGTTCGAGCGAGAACTCCCTGCATTCTTCGCTTCTACACTCTATTATGCAGAAAATTGGGAGGATGCAGTCGACTACAAGCCTTATGTGTACGTGGACTTCTCGCAAGAAGCTTACGACTTGTGGGTGAAGGCAGTGTCCTTACATTGGTTCGTAACGGGCAGCAAGTCATTCCCATATCTCGAATACTACAAGCACCTGGCTCGGGTCCGCGGTATTGAGGCACGGAAGCAATATGCGGAAACGTTCATGGTTCCAGCAGAGACAATGTGTGTTCGAAAATCGGAATTGTAAAAGTGGCAAGTGAACGCGCACTTAGAGGGAGGCACCTATGATCCGCAACGGTATTGATTGCATTGGAGAATATACGGAGCTATTCAAAGGCAAGAGAATTGGACTCATTACGTCGCCGACCGGATTGAACAATCAATTCGAATCGACGATTCAAATTATGCATGACAACTTCAATCTTGTGGCGATGTTCTCACCAGAGCATGGCGTTCGTGGGGACTTAGCTGCCGGGGCACAGGTTGAGACGTACACCGATCCGTTTACAGACGTTCCTGTGTACAGCTTGTATCGCAAGGATTCCAAGCGACTCAGTCAAGAAATGCTGGATGAAGTGGACATGGTTGTATACGATATTCAAGATGTTGGCGCACGCTATTATACGTTTATTTATACGATGCTGTACGCGTTGGAAGATTGCGCGAAGGCAGGCAAGGAATTCGTTGTTCTGGATCGGATTAACCCACTTGATGGCATGACGGTTGAAGGGAATATCTTAAAACCAGGGTATCAATCCTTCGTCGGCAACTATCCATTAGCGGTACGGTATGGTTTGACCGCGGGCGAGGTCGCTCTGATGGCGAACGAACAAATGGGTTGGAACTGCAAGCTTCATGTCGTACGCTGTGATGGCTGGGAGCGGTCGATGCAGTTCACAGATACAGAGCGTCCTTGGGTTATGCCGTCTCTGGGATTGCCGCGTTATGATTCAGCACTGTTGTACCCCGGGACTTGTGTATTCGAGGGAACGAATATATCGGAAGGAAGAGGAACGACAGCGCCATTCGAAATGATCGGTGCACCGTTCATTGAGGCAGAGAAGCTGGCAGACGAGATGAATCGTCAGAAGCTGCCGGGCATTATATTCCGTCCAGTATACTTCAAGCCATCCTTCTCGAAGTTCGAAGGAGAGCAATGCGGCGGGGTGCAGATCCATGTGCTCGACAATCGCGCGGTGCAGCCGTTTGAAGCGGGAGTTAAGCTTATGTTCACTATTAAGCGCAATTATGAGCAGTTCGCCTTCTTGCCGCCAGTGAAGGAGAATTCCAGACCGTTCATCGATTTACTCTGCGGAGACAAGTTGTATCGTGAGGAATCTCTTGATGTAGAAGCGATGCTGGAGCAATTCCGTGAAGAGAGCAGGGAATTCAGAACCATGAAGCAGCAGTATCATTTGTATAAATAGAAATCTTCCTTTACAAGGAAGATGAAGGATGTGAGCTTACGTTGACATACGTAGCGGGCTTAGACGGCGGCGGTACGAAGACGGCAGTAACAATAGCGGACGAAAGTGGAGCAGCCATGCATACCTTCACATCTGGTGCCATTAATATCAATGGTCAGGATGAAGCGAGTGTGCGCACAAGCTTGCAAGAAATATTTGAGACGATCGCCAGCGTATGCGGCGGGTTGGGCAACTGTGCGCAGGTGTGCATTGGTGCAGCCGGAGTCAGCAACCCGACAGTCGTAACAAGGCTGGAAGCCATTGTCCGAGATTGCGGATATGAAGGTGGGCTGATCATTACCGGTGATCAAGAGACAGCCTTGTACGGCGCCCATGATCGTGAATATGGCATCATTCTTATTGCAGGCACAGGCTCCATTTGTTATGGGAGAAATGAAGCGGGTCAGTCTCATCGCGCAGGCGGATATGGCCATCTCATCGATGATGAGGGCAGTGGTTATAGTATTGGGCGTGACTTGTTGTCCATCGTTGTACGGGCACACGACGGACGCATACCGGCATCGCCGATTACAGATATGGTTATGGAACAGCTGGGGATTGAGTCTATGCAGCAATTGATTCGATTCGTATACGACAAGCAGACGAATAAGAAGGATATTGCAGCTCTTGCACCGATATTATCGCGGGCATGTGTGCTTGGCGATTCTGCGGCTCTGGAGATTGCTCACAAGGCGGCAAGTTCGCTCTGTGAACTTGTTATCCCGGTTGTAGAGAAGCTGTCTCTGCAGTCAGGAAAAGTTGCCATGGCGGGAAGCGTACTGCTGAAGAACAGCAATGTGCGGGATGCCTTCATAGCCATGCTCAAGGAACACTATCCCAATATGGACTGCATTACACCGAAGAAAGATGCTGCGCACGGCGCAGTCATCATGGCATTATCTAAGCTTGCAGCCTGCTCCTAGGAGGGTGAGCTTATTAGAAAAACATATGTAATCAATTTTCAAGATCGCGGTGGATCGTATCTTCTATGAAGAGCAGATACGAGTCGGCCGCGATTTTTATTTTGGCAAGAAAGTAATGTTTACGTAAGAAATAAGAAACTGTTGTATCAATCATAACGAATGGATTGGTTGATTGATATATTCCAACACAGGGGAGATACGCGTGCTAATTGGGGTATCTTCACAGGGGTGCTCGCTGTCACTTCCGGAATTGGTGCCTTGATTACTAGGAAGCGATCGTCGGAGAGTTTGGAATATAATAACTGTCGGCAATGGGTGGAACCCATTACAATATGCAATAAGGATAAGCCTGTTCAACATCATGAGTGGCAGCAAGTAGGACAAGGCTGCATTGATGCTAAAGAGGAGTGTACATCCATGGTTCACACAAAGAAGGCAACAGAGCTCTTGTTAGGCTTAGATACACTAATTGTAGAGCAATTGGAGATATGGAAAGTACCCGGTTTATCGCTCGCAATTGTGAAGGACGGAGAGATAATCTTGGCGGAAGGATTCGGTTATCGGGATGTGGAACGCAAGCTACCTGTTACACCAAATACGATGTTTGCCATTGGCTCTTGTTCGAAAGCATTTACTGCAATGGTAGCCGCTCAGCTTGTAGATGATGAGAAGCTTGAATGGGATACACCTGTGCGCACGTATCTCCCTGACTTTGATATGTACGATTCGATGGCAGCGGAGCGAATTACGATGCGAGACATGTTGTGTCATCGTACCGGCTTGCCGCGGCATGATAATATGTGGTACGGCTCTTTCTTGACTCGCGAGGAGATAATCAAGCGAATCAAATACCTCGAGCCTAATGTCGATTTCAGGTCAACTTGGCAGTATAACAATATTATGTATACGGCTGCTGGATATATAGCAGGGCATGTAGCGGAGTGTACTTGGGAACAGCTTGTTCAAGAGCGAATATTGGATCCATTGGAAATGAAGGAGAGCGGCTTTTCCGTGAATGAGTTGAAGTTGCATGATAATGCGGGAGTTCCCTACATCGAACAGGAGGGGCAGCTTCGAGAAGTTGAGTATCGCAATTTCGATGCGATTGGACCTGCTGGTTCTATTAATAGTACAGTCATGGACATGAGTAATTGGTTGATTGCTAATCTTGAAAATGGAGCTTTCAAAGGGAAGCGTATTATTTCAGAGAAGAATCTTGTGACCTTACATTCTCCACAAATGTCTTGCCCACCCATGTTGCTCGGAAAGAAGGAGTTTCCATTAAGCTGTTATGGATTGGGTTGGGGATTCGAATCATATCGTGGATACCGCATGCTTCAGCATGGGGGTGGCATCGACGGATTTACTTCGCACATCTCTTTCCTACCCGATGAAAGGATCGGCATTGTTCTGCTGACGAACAGACAAGGTACCATGCTTCCTACATCTTTAGCATTGACTGTCTATGATAGGCTTTTGAATCTTGATCCTATTGAATGGTGCGAACAACTCCGTGGGGATATTCAGAAATGGGAAGCACAACGAAAACAAATGGCAGCCGAAAGCGCTGCATCAAGAGGAGAGGCCGTGTTGGTTTCTTCAACCACACTCCAGAGGTATGAAGGACACTATGAGCATCCGGGATATGGAATCGTAAAGGTTCAAGTCGTTGAGAATGGACTTCAGGCTGATTTTCATTTAGGCTGTTTTCGAATGAGTCAGACTGGGGAGCATGTATTCACGATACATTCAGAAATGTTGGGGGTAACAGCGAATATAAAATTTGCTGCCGACGAGGAAGGGAATATAATTCTGCTAAGTGCTCCGCTCAATACAGAACCCGGTGCAAAAGATATTACATTCAGACGAACAAAAAACTCATCGATTACATAAAGAAAGGAGCTTCCCAGCATGGTTGATACAATCATACTGGGAAGCTCCTTTACGATTAGAAGGGTCACATTTTTCCTCTTCGTGTGCCATGGAACAAGATGCCCATTGATACTCTTGCGCACCATAGCGATATAGCGGTAAACAGCAGCGCCCACACGATGGCTGGAATATAGGTAACATGACTGAGATTCGCAGCATCTCCTGCCCCACGTGGCATGTTCATGGACAAGTAGACAAGATATGCGGAACTTATGACCGATTCCACGAGACAAATGAACGCAGATAGTAAATAGTAACCGCTCCGAAGCCACGGAGGTGCGAACTTCCAGATGAGGCCTGTCAGTACGACGAAGCCAGCGCACCACATCATCCCGTAACCATTACGGACAAATAGAATCAAGCTGATGAGCGCTAAGGACGCGATAGCGATCAGTCCAGCGGCTTCTTGCTTGCGAGCATGCAAATAGAACAGCAGTACAGCAAATAACGAAGCGCCGATGTAACCAGCAAGGGAGATCGGAATGGCCTTCCACGTCGACGTATAGGCAGAATAAGTAACGCCGCTCTGATTACTGAATAAATGAATGTACATCACTTTGCCTGAGAGTACTAGGGTCATAAGGGCATGAGACAGCTCGTGAATTAACGTATCCACATTGCGAAAGAAGCTTGAGAACGGGATGAACCGCGTCAAGCAAGCGGTAGCTACAATAAATAAGATAACTTTTGTCCAAGAACGGATGACAATCACTTCCTTCTATGTTGACATTCTGAAAAGAAAAAATGATCATGAACACTTGTATTTCCAATTACATACTATTCTACAGCCAACGGTACAATACTTGCTACCTTTCATTTTGGATTTCAATTATGTCTTATTTATGAATATGCATATAGAACTAGTGAAAAGCGTAAATGATAGTTCAATAGTATGATACTATATTATTACAATTGTATGTTCCAATCTATTTCAAGAAAGTGAGAAGCTCTTTCATTCTATAAAATATGAATACATGATCATTATTTTAATAATGCTATGTGCTCTATTTATTTTAGATTATCTCTACGGTACGCTGCTTTGCTGAAGATTGTGAACCCACAGTTGTGAAATTGTTCTCATTGAATGAAATAGGATATGTAACATATATTTTGGTTGTTTCAAAGAGAATAGTACATATATCAACTAGGGAGAGTAAAAACGTGAGTAAACCAACGAAGAAAGTAATGTGCATTATGCTAGCGTTGATAATGACGCTATCGTTAATCATGCCAGTGTCTGCAGCTTCATTTAAAGATACTCAAGGGCATTGGAGTCAAGCTTCCATCGACAGATGGAATGAATACGGAGTGATAACTGGAGATAGAGAATCATTTAGACCAGATGCTCCCGTTACAAGAGCTGAATTTGCAAGCATCTTAAATAATGTGATGAAGTACATTGAAAAAGAAGAGAATCGTTTTACTGATATAGAGCTTGCAAAATGGTATTCGGATTCGATGATAAAGTTACATACGGCAGGTGTAATGGAAGGGGAGAACGGCAAAGCATTCCCCCAAAGAAATGTAACGCGCCAAGAAGCGGCTGTGTTGATCACTAAGGCTTTTAAAATCGAAAAAAAGGATATGGAACATATAGCATTTACAGACGAAATGAACATAGCGGATTGGGCTAAGTCATCGGTTCAGGCGCTTGTAGCTAAAAAAGTCATCAACGGTATGCCAGATGGTTCTTTCAGACCACAAACCCATCTGACTAGAGCAGAAGCGGTAACCATTCTTGATCATTTGATGCAGAAGTTGATTGTGAAGCCAGGCGAGTATTCGAATGACGTAGCAGGGAATTTGGTCGTCAATTCGGCAGATGTTGTATTAAAAAACATGAAGATATCCGGAGATCTCTATATCGCGCAGGGGGTAGGCGAAGGAGAGGTTACTCTAAATGATGTAGAAATAGCAGGAACTGTCTATGTATTCGGTGGCGGAGAACACTCCATTATTTTTAATAATGTTGATGTAAAAGGTGCTTTAGTAGTTAATCGCTATCATGGAAAGGTACGTATACTGGCAACCGGTAGCACTTCCGTATCCGTTACCACATTAGAAACCGGAGCGATCCTGGTAACGAAAGAACTTACTGGTGGCGGTTTCGAGGTTGTTGAAATACCGGCTGATGTTGTTGCAGGCCACCAAATTGTTCTCGACGGGAACTTCAATAAGATCGTAAATCAATCTGAAACGGCTCAAATTACCGCTAACGGGAAAATTAAAGATTTAGTAGCTGAGGCCAATACGAACATAAAAGGCAAAGTGGATGTCAGCAAGGTAACATCCGCGAGCGGTATAAATGCAACGATTAACGATAAAGCAATTCAGGTGTCTGATAAAAAAGAAAATGCAAACAATGAGAATAAGTCCAGTAAGGAAAGTCATTCAAATGATCGAGATAATTCTAATTCAAATGGTGGTAATACCGACAATCACAATGTATCTGTAAGCGGCATCTCCATTAATGAAAAAAATGTATCATTAACTACAGGGGAATCCCGGCAACTAACAGCAACTGTCGTACCGAGTAACGCCACAAATCGCAAAGTCATGTGGCAAGTGGAAGATGGAAGTACAGATGTTGTCACAATTGATGGCACTGGCCTTATAATTGCAATCTCAGAAGGAACAAAAACGATTAAAGCCATAACAGAAGACGGCGGGAAAATAGATCAAATCTCTGTAATAGTCACACATCCTTCGTTATCTTTCTCAGTTGCCAAGTATGAAGGACAGGTAATTGATCCAAGCGCACTGATCGATCAAGCGATAATTTCAAACAGTTCTTATATTTCAATTAAGGAAGTCAAGAAATCGGTTTATAAAAAGAACCATTATGAAGCGATGATCGTTGCTGATAAGGCTATGGCACAATCAAAGGATCCGGCAGGTAACTATACGTATATTACCGTTACTCTAAAGGATAATCAGGGTGCTGTCATCAGAGATACAGCGGGAATTTCGGTAACAGGCTCAACTTACGCACCGGTATTCGGCAGCGAACTATCGGAACCGTATAAGGAAGGTAGCTTCGTTCTCAAAATAGATGCCGGACAACCAGAAGCGATTAAACGTATTAATTTGAATGTTACATCGAACGGATATGCGGACACCACGTTATCCATTATTTATATCCCTGAGGGAACGGCATATCTTACAGGAATTGAACCAGTAACCGGAGATATTAAAATCGGCTCTCAAATTACGGCAGGTAAGGTGCATTACGAAGGTGTTCCCGTTAATAGCTCTCTATTGTACAAATGGCTACGAGCCGATAGTGAAGATGGAACATACGCGGAAATCATCGGGCGCACAGATCCTGTATACACGTTGACGGAAGAAGATAGTGGAAAATACATTCGGGTAGAAGTTTCTGCGGATCAAACAGCAGTTGGAGGCAAGGCAATAAGCGCTCCGTTTGGGCCGGTTGAAATATTGCTGGATGCAAACGCAGTATTTGCTGCTATAGAGGCATCCTTTATAGCGAAAAATAAGGATCAGAATAATATCATTGCTAACTTAAACTTGATGAATTCCATGAGTGAGTTCCCAGGTGCGGTTATTTCATGGAAATCCAGTGATGAATCCATTATTTCGCATGATGGAATTGTTACAAGGGACGATAAAGACGATCGTTTCATTACGTTGACGGCTACGCTTAGCGGCAGTGCTTCAGGGACGAGAGAGTACAAAGTAATCGTCAGAGCAAAAGGAACTGACCATGTAGATCTTTCGGGCTTTATCGATCCGTATTTTGCGGATGGTTATCCGCAAGCTTATGTGAAGGATGGCAAGATTTCTGTTCGATTTAAGTTAAATGCGCCTGCAGAAGTGTATATGGTCGTTAATAGTTTGAATGGCCATATTGAACCTGATGTGCAAGCTGTCATGTTGGGGTCTACGGGGAAGAATGGCAGAGTTATTGATGTTGATGAATGGCCATATTTCAAAATAGATAGTTCCCAAGTAAATCAAGCTATAGAATTTGATACAAAGGCAACATTAGCACGTTCTTCCGTCAGAGGCGCACGTGTAGATTTTGTAATTGTGGATCGCAGCAAAGGTTACCAATCTAGTACAGTGACAAGTATTGTATTTGATCCGGAAACAATGGATGCTCTTGATACTCGAGCACCATTTGAAAGTGGGACGTTTATTAATAAATCTTTGGATTCCATATTTATTTATTATGATGAACCTCTGGATTTGTCGAGCACTCCAAGCAGTACAGATTTCAAGTTGAATTACGGCACGATTAATAGGGTTTCATTATATAACTATAATAAAGCAGGTTTTGCTTCTTCCTACGTTAAGCTGGATGTATCTGGAGTACCAGAAGTAGAAAAATATAATGTGAGACTTTCTTATAAGGGGAAGGCCATTCAAGATATTTCCGATGCAAGAAACCAAGCCCGACAATATGAAGCAAGTGAAGTGAAATATATCGAGGAAAAGATTGAACAGGCAACGATTAGCTCGGATAGAAAGTCGATGAGTCTTACCATATTACCTGGTTGGAATACTGACCTATCGAAAGACTCATATGATGTATCAAGATTTATGATAGATGTAGAAGGTCACGGAAGTTTCAATCCTATTTCTGTACGATATCGTGGTGTGCTTACTGGTTTGAGAGCTGATCTGAAATTTGATAAACCATTACCTAACGGAGTAGCTACTATGAAATTTAATACTTCTTCTTTTAAAAATTGGGCGATGGATGAGTTTTTCGGGGAAATTGTGTCCCAACATATCAAAGAAATACCGGAACCAGAAATTCCTTCTGCAACGTACAGTTCAAGTGAAGGAGTACTTAAAGTAGCTTACGCTACTGACTTCGAGTTGAATCGTAGTTTAACGTCAGCTGGACTCGTGATTAAAGTAGATGGACTAGAGTATCCACTTAGAGGAAACATTGTTGGAAATTATAATCCAAGTGAGAAAAATGTATTTAGCATCAGATTAAACGAGAAGTATTCTTGGGTATATAAGAATGCTGTAGATAATGGACTGGACGTACAAATTAAATATTCTAAGTTGAATGGAAGTCCTGATGATTCACACTACATTTCTGATGCAGCAGGAGCACCTGTTCCTGATTTTACTTACGTTCCAGTAACCAAGTTGCCTTAACTAAATAGGCAGAAACGAAAAACCATCTCTAGCTAAAAAGCGAAAGATGGTTTTTTGTTGAAGGAAAATATCATTTGCCTAGAGATTAAACCTTTACTTCCATGCTCAAAAAGTTGAATTTACAACTAACGCCCTTGAGAAAATTCATTTTAAGTGCTTGTCATGCTAGTCTGCATAATCGGCCAAGTTCCTACATAGACATGTTATCAGTGATGAGGAGTACACCGAATCGAAGAATATTGATGTCAGAGGGGATGATCTCATGCGTCGGATCACATGGGTGTTGGCCATCGTGATGAGCGTAGCAATCCTAGTAGCTGGATGCGGCAAAAAGGATGCGACCGCGGTGGTTCAAGATCTGGACAAGGTAATGAGTAAATTGGAAAGCTATGCAGGCATCGGCACGATGACACTGCACTCGGGTCAACAGCCGCTTGAATACCGGGTTGAGGTATGGTATCAGAACCCGTCGTACTACCGGATTGAGCTGAAGAATGAGAAGAAGGATATTACGCAAATTGTGCTTCGCAACAAGGAAGGCGTATTCGTCCTGACACCAAGCTTGAATAAAATCTTCCGCTTCCAGAGTGATTGGCCAGAGAACCAAGGACAAGTGTACTTGTATCAAACGTTAGTACGAAGCATCCTGTCTGACAACGCTCGTCAGTTCACAGCAGATGGTGAAGACTATGTATTTGAAGTGGCGGCTAATTATCAGACTGACTCTTTGGTTCGTCAGAAAATATGGTTGAACAAGGATAGCTATGCACCGAAGCAAGTACAAGTGAGTGATTCAGATTCCAAGGTCATTGTGGAAATGAAGTTCAATCAATTCGACTTCGGCAAGAAGTTCGAGCAGGATTCCTTCGATATGCAGCGCAATATGACGAGTATGAAGAACGCCGCGCTTCCAAACACGACTGTCGAGGTAGATAAGCTTCCAACAGGCGAAACGAAGGAAACGAATGCTCAAGTGGACAATTCGGAGCATCCAGACAGTACAGAGCCATCATCGGGTACGACAGAAGGAACAGGTTCGGAGACGACAGGCTCTGATGCTGGAGCAAATGATCGCAGCAATGATGAAGCTGAGCTTGGGCCATTTGGAATTATTGAGCCATCCTACTTGCCAGAGGGGGTAGCGAAGAAGGATGAGCCGGCAATTCCAGACAGCAAGGAGCATGCTGTAGTGATTCGCTATACAGGAACGTATAACTTCACCCTTATGGAATCCCGTCCGAAGGATATGGAGACAGGGCTGCCAGTTGGGGAAGGATTGAATCTTGGCTTCACGGTCGGACAGTTGTCGGGCGAGGAACAAAAGGCGCTTACCTGGATGTATGATGGCGTCAAATATCGCATCGTCAGCGCAGACCTCCCGACCGCTGAGATGGTGAAGATTGCACAATCATTAGTTGACCAGCCAGGAAAATAAGATCAAATCTCTAATCACGCGATCCGTATTCATGTACAGGGAATTCGGATCGCGTTTATGCATGTCAGCTTGTTCAAGAGAAGAAACGGATGATTCTGACTAGCTATGCGGTTATTTCCTTAGAAAAGGGTGGTAATCACGGTCTCCGTTGGTTGACAGTCTTCCTGACGGCAAGTAACATAGAATACTGACGATTGAACGGGAGAGACGAGGAGACGGAGAAGGTGGTTGACTTGGATACGTATTTTCGCCCGACGCGCGCAGAGATTTCATTAGATGCATTGCGCCGGAACTTGCAAGCATTTCGCAGCACAATGACAGCTTCGACGAAGCTGAGTGTATGTGTAAAGGCAAATGCATATGGACATGGTTCGATAGAAGTGTCTCGCGCGGCAGAACAATTTGGTGTTGATTATTTGAATGTAGCGTTCTTGGAGGAAGCAATCCAACTTCGCCACGCAGGCATCCATACGCCAATATTGATACTCGGATATACGCCGCCCGAAGCAATAGAAGCGGCATTTCGATATGATATTACATTGAATATATTTTCAGAAGAATGCGTGCAGGCGCTGGAGCAGCAGGCTTCTCAATGGTCTGCCAATCACGCCGGTCGCATATTGAAGGTTCACGTCAAGATTGATTCGGGTATGGGGCGCCTAGGGATTCGCAGTCCAGAGGATGCGGTGCGCACGATTAACCGTTTAAGAGCGATTCAAGGAGTCGAGGTAGAGGGACTGTTCACTCACTTCGCGACAGCAGATGAGACGGATAAGTCGTATGCGCAAGTGCAGCGTGATCGTTTCCTAACGGTTGTTAATGTCCTGAAGGAACATGGGATTACGATCCCGATCGTCCATACCAGCAACAGTGCGGCCGCGATTGACATGCCGAGTTGGGGCGATCAGATGGTGCGTGTTGGCATCAGTCTGTATGGACTGTATCCATCCGCTGAAGTCAATCAGCAGAGCATTGCACTGGAGCCGGTTCTTAGCTTAAAGAGTGCGGTTAGCCACAGCAAGCCGCTTCCTGCTAATGAAGGCGTTAGCTATGGGGTCAATTACCATACAGGAGATGGTGAATGGATAGCTACGATGCCGGTAGGCTACGCAGACGGCTATTCACGCCTGCTGCAGCGTAAAGCCTCGATGCTCATTCGAGGACAACGTGTACCGGTAGTAGGGAATATTTGTATGGATCAGTGCATGCTGTCATTGCTGCCATTAGGTGAGGCTGCTAGCACTATTGGAGCAGGTGAGGAAGTTGTGCTTATTGGCCGTCAAGGCGAGGGATGCATTACAGCAGCCGAGGTAGCAGAATGGTTAGGCACGATACATTATGAGGTCACATGCATGATCTCCAACCGTGTACCGCGCGTATATATCGACAACGGGCAAGTCGTAAAGGTGTCGAATCCGCTCCTGCTTGGATAAATAATGCAGGTTGCAGTGCCGCGTATCCAATAATTCGGCATTTGGAACCATTTACCGCGAAACTTTTTGCGGAACTTGAAGGATTTTGGTGTCCCAAGGGCGAATGAAATGGAGAGGCTCTCTGGGGATGTTGTTGAGACGAACTTGTTCATGATGCAACATACTTCGTCTGCATTGGGCATATATATTCTTTTGTAT
This sequence comes from Paenibacillus sp. E194, assembly GCF_000935845.1. Taxonomy (NCBI): domain Bacteria; kingdom Bacillati; phylum Bacillota; class Bacilli; order Caryophanales; family Paenibacillaceae; genus Paenibacillus; species Paenibacillus sp. E194. The sequence continues at coordinate 22,922 of NZ_JMDX01000009.1, read as the reverse complement.
AAATTTTCTACGGAATCGACATAATGGTAACTAGGCAGGAAAGGTTTTGGGGGTGCGAGGACAGGTGGCAAATATTCAGAACACCAAACGGATCATGATCAGCTTGCCCGACCAATTATTACAAGAAGTGGACGGCATCGTCGCTATGGAGAAATCCAATCGGAGCGAGTTCATCCGACAAGCGATGAAATTATATTTGAACGAGCGCAAGAAACGGCACATTCGTGAATCGATGCAGCGTGGCTATATGGAAATGGCGAAAATCAATCTCACAATGGCATCGGAGGCTTTTTATGCGGAAGAAGATGCGGATGGCACTCTCGGCCGTTTGGTTAGTGGGGTGTAAACATTGATTGTGAAGCGCGGCGACGTATTTTTTGCGGATTTATCGCCCGTCGTTGGTTCGGAACAGGGAGGGGTTCGACCTGTCCTCGTCATACAGAACGATATTGGCAACCGATTCAGTCCAACGGTGATCGTTGCGGCGATTACAGCCCAGATCCAGAAGGCGAAATTGCCGACCCATGTCGAAATCGATGCGGAAACCCACGGCTTTGACCGTGATTCGGTCATATTGCTAGAACAGATTCGTACGATCGATAAGCAGCGTTTGACGGATAAGATAACGCACTTGGATGAGGAAACGATGCGCAAGGTTGATGAAGGCTTGCAAATTAGTGTGGGCTTGATTGACTTCTAGATACGATATTGAGAATGAGAAGAACGGGGATTGCCTCGTTCTTTTTTGCTATGAGCAGAAATAGGGATACAGCTCTATCCCTTTGTGAATCGGGTCATAACGATTTGTGACCTTTGCGCTGGAAAATAAGGCTCAATTTTGCGAAAATAGAGAGAGCAGAATGATAAGGCATCAATCTAAGAAAACCGTAAATGTCGGACAAGTGCCGGCGATATCTAATATCTCGAATTCTTCGATGAGGGTTCGGGTTGCAGAGAGGATGTAACGAATGGCAGGACAAGAATCCGTTATCGATATGACAGCATTGGAACCCTTGCTAGAACAGATGGCTGCGGAACAGCCAAAACGACTGCGCAAGCAGCTTATAAGCGAATTATCACTGAATCCGAAGCAGGTAGATGCAACTATCAGCTTATTGGATGAGGGCAATACGATTCCATTTATCGCGCGATATCGTAAGGAAATGACTGGAGAGCTGGATGAGAACCAGTTGCGCGCACTCGAAGAGCGGCTTGCTTATGTACGCGGGCTGGAGGATCGCAAACGTGAGGTGCTTCGTCTGATTGCGGAGCAGGGCAAGCTGACAGCGGATCTGCAGCAAGCAGTTGTAGGAGCTTCGAAGCTGCAAGAGGTAGAGGATTTGTACCGTCCCTATCGCCAAAAGCGGAAAACGCGGGCAAGCGTGGCGAAGGAGCGGGGGCTTGAGCCGCTGGCAAACTGGATCCTGACGTTCCCGAAGCAAGGCAGCGCGTTAGCGGAAGCCGCTTCATACGTAAATGAAGAAGTGGGCGTTGCAACCGCTGAGGATGCGGTGCAGGGTGCGCTTGATATTATAGCGGAGATGGTGGGTGACGAGCCTGCTATACGAGCCTGGGTTCGTAAGTTTACATTTGATCAGGGCATAATTCGTACCGAAGCGAAGGACAAAGAGCAGGAATCGGTATATGAGATGTACTATGTGTACACGGAACCGGTTCGCAGGCTGCCTTCTCACCGGATATTGGCGATTAACCGCGGTGAGCGTGAAGACATCCTGAAAGTTGCGTTAGATGTGCCTGTAGAACAGGTACATGCTTATATGGAGCGGAAAGTGATTCAACGCGACTCTGTCGTCACTTCCTTATTGAAGGCGACGATTGAAGATGCATATAAGCGATTAATTGCACCGTCGATTGAGCGGGATGTACGCAATGAGCTAACTGACAAGGCTGAGGAGCAAGCAATCCAAGTATTCGCACAGAACTTGCGAAGTCTTCTATTACAGCCGCCAGTAAAGGGGAAGACCGTATTAGGTGTCGACCCTGCTTTCCGGACAGGCTGCAAGCTGTGCGTGGTCGATGATACAGGCAAGCTGCTGGAAGTAGCAGTAACGTATCCAACAGCCCCTCACCATAAGGTGGCAGAGGCTGAGCAGACGTTCAGCAGACTCGCAGACAAGTATGGGGTTGAGTTGGTCGTAATCGGCAACGGAACCGCTTCTCGCGAGACCGAGCAATTTGTTGCAGATTGGTTGAAGTCCCGTCCAGGCGGTGGAGCTGGCATCCAATATGTAATCGTCAATGAGGCTGGCGCTAGTGTCTATTCGGCTTCTAAGCTAGCCCAAGAGGAGTTTCCTTCTCTGGATGTTGCAGAGCGCAGTGCAGTATCGATTGCTCGTCGGATGCAGGATCCATTAGCGGAGTTGGTTAAAATTGAACCTAAGGCTATTGGAGTTGGCCAGTATCAGCATGATGTGGCTCCTAAGCGGCTGGAGGAGAGCTTGGGCGCCGTTGTGGAATCGGCAGTTAACCATGTTGGTGTAGATTTGAACACGGCTTCTCCGTCCTTGTTGTCTTATGTATCAGGCATCAATGCAACCTTGGCTAAGAACATCGTGAAGTACAGGGAAGAGAACGGGAAATTTACGGTTCGCAAGCAACTGCAGAAGGTGCCACGTCTGGGACCGAAGGCATTTGAGCAATGTGTAGGATTTCTTCGTATTCCAGATGGGGATCTTCCTCTTGATAAGACGCCGATTCACCCAGAGTCGTATGGAGTTGTCGATCGGCTGTTCGCGCTCATGGGACTTCGTGCGGAGGATATTGGGACAACTGCGTTAACACAGGCACTGAGCGGGGCGAATATAAATGAGCTGGCTGAGAAGTTAGAGGTAGGCACACCTACACTGAAGGATATTATCGACAGCTTGCTGCGTCCGGGCCGCGACCCGCGCGAGGAGTTAGCGCCGCCTATATTCCGTACAGATGTCCTTCAAATTGAGGATTTGAAACCTGGTATGGAGCTGAAGGGGACGGTTCGCAACGTTATTGACTTCGGTGCATTTGTTGATATCGGCATTAAGAATGACGGCCTTGTGCATATTTCTCAGCTTAGCGACCGTTTTGTGAAGCATCCGCTTGATGTTGTCTCTGTTGGTGATAATGTAACGGTATGGGTACTGCAAGTGGATATGAAGAAGGGGCGCGTCGGTCTTACAATGAAGGCTCCGAAGTAATAGAGGGGTAAAAGCGATAGAACGAAAGCAGTAAAACAATATATGTAATACATGCAATCGTAAAATAGAAACATGACGGTAGCATAATTGCAACATGACGAAAGTCCCCCGATGAGGAAATCGGCCGGTCTCACACCTTGTTATGAGACGCCGTTCGTTCATCGGGGGTTTTTGCCTATATGCGATGATGATCTAAGGCCTGACTTTCTGCTTGTGCAAGTTGCGCAGCGTGCGGAGCCATTTACGTATGCGCACGCGGCTTCGAACGGTAAAAAAACCAACACTCATTTAATAGCTTAATTTGACGGCGATCCTTCTTATTGAAGGCGCGCATTAGCTGATTGCATAACCATTGCGGCATGAGTATCCCTCCTTCGGCGGGGACGAGAGAATCGTCGTTGTAACGCTATCATATGGGCGTTGGCCGCATTTGGTGCAGGTCCGCAATCGTCTCTGCAAGTATCTCTACAGGTATCACTGCAAGTTTCTCATAGGAATTCATGCTCCATTCTTGTTGTTGTAGGGAACAACCTTTCCCGATACAATGTAGGCATACCCCGAAGGCAACTTATCTCGAACAGGATTAGAAATAGCAGACTGAGACGAAGAGGCGAAAGGGGGATGAAGATGTCAGATGAACAGCTGCAAGCATGGATCGAACAGGTTTCGCTCCGTGATTTCGGGAAGCCTTTTCGGCATAAGGCACGTTATAATTCGCGACTGAAGTCAACAGGAGGACGCTACTTGCTGCGCTCGCATGACATTGAAATCAATCCGAAGCAGCTGGAGCAGAATGGTCTGGAAGAAGTTGAACGTATTATTAAGCATGAGCTCTGTCACTACCATCTGCACTTGGAAAGGAAAGGGTACAAGCATCGAGATACAGATTTCAGACAGCTGCTGCAAGCAGTTGGAGGATCTAGATATTGCAAATCGCTGCCGGATGTTGCCCGCAACCGTCAAATGCCTTATCGATACCGCTTGGAATGTGTACAGTGCGGACAAGCTTATATGCGCAAACGCAAGGTGGATGTTCGTAAGTATGCATGTGGTCGTTGTCACGGAAAATTGAAGATGCTGCAGATGACCGAGCAGGTGGAGAAATAATGTTCTGCCATACGTACAGCAATGATGTTCAGCATATAGCATTACTCGTACTGGTAGGGAACTAATTAAACAATAGCTGAGGGAGGTCTTGTCATGCCAAAATGCGAGGGAAAGGTTATTGCAATTACAGGTCCACGCAAAGCAGAGGAGATGTCATTGCTTGTTGCGAAGCAGGGAGGATTGCCGCTAGTAAGGCCAACTCAAGGGACGATGTTCGAGCATTTTGACCATCTGGCTGCCGAAGTGGACAAGCTAATAGACAAGCCTGTGCAGTGGGCTGTCTGGACGACAGGAATAGGGCTTGAGAAGCTGTTGGAGGCAGCGCGTGAAGCGGGAAGAGAAGAGGTATTGCTAGTGAAGCTGAAGCAGATACGGCATGCAGCACGAGGCTACAAAACCGTTAATGCATTGAAGCGGCTTGGCATCGTCCCGGATATTCGAGATGATGACGGCTCGACGGTTGGTCTGGTAAGGGCTATGGCGTCTTATAATGCTGAACAATGGCGCGGCTCATTAGTTGCGCTGCAATTGCATGGAGATCCAGCCCCAACCCTGAACGCATTTCTCGCTGATGCAGGTGCGCAATCTATAGAGCTGATGCCCTACCGGCATACCCCGCCCGATGAGGCCGTACTGGAGCAGTTCACTTCAGAGCTGTTGTCGGGACAGATAGATGCAGTTGCCGTAACGGCTGCTCCACAACTTCGATTCCTATTTGCTTATGCGAAGGAAAGAGGAATGGCAGATAAGCTGGTCCAGATCTTCCAAGAGCGAACACTGCTTGCGGCGGTGGGCAAAGTTACAGCTGCAGCGGCGATAGATGAAGGGATAAAGCGGATGTTAGTTCCAGATGAGGAGCGAATGGGGGCGTTAATCGTTGCCTTGTCTCGCTGGTTTGAAGCGAACTGATTGACTGATTGACTGCTTGTCTGCTATTGTTGCATTTATTTTTTGAAAAGTGTTGACACTCTATCGGATTCATGATAAATTAGTACTTGTCATTCCCTGATAGCTCAGTTGGTAGAGCACTCGACTGTTAATCGAGTTGTCACAGGTTCGAGTCCTGTTCGGGGAGCCATTATGGAGAGGTACCCAAGAGGCCGAAGGGGGCGCTTTGCTAAAGCGTTAGGGTGTAACAGCCGCGAGGGTTCGAATCCCTCTCTCTCCGCCACAATGGTACAGACAAGATCCCGCAAGGGATTTTTTTGTTGTTCTATACATATTACATATTGCATCATCGCCGAAATGGATAAAGCAAGGGTAACTGTGAGGGATCGCGGTTATTCCTTGCTTTTTTTCATACACTATGAAGGTATTCAGTGTGAACAGATGATGGTCATTCTGTTTCGCCAATTGTTCAGTGCGTTTAATGAATGTAATGGTGGGTTTCATAATATCGGCTTGAAGTAGCAGCGGAGTACACCATATACGGATTGTTATCCGTGGGGGGTGAGCGTAATGGGAAGTAAACGTGATAAACAGAAGCAAGCATGGAACGAGAAAAAGACAACGAAAGCAGACTCGAACAAGGATAAGGACACGGTATCGTACGATACTGATGAGATCATAGATGAAGCAGAACGCATTTTGCAGGGTTCTGTTGATGAAGTGAAGTATGCGCTCCGCTATTGGCATCCTTATGATTTAGCGGTCGTATATCGTCATGTAAATTTGTCGCAGCGCTCTCGGTTGCTTGAGGTGCTGGAAGTAGGTCAGCTAACGGAGATGATCCGTGAGTTGAATCCGGATCTTCAACTGGAGTCGTTCCAGATGCTTGGCCGCAATCGTGCGGCAGAAGTTTTGAACCGGATGGACAATGATGACTTGGCTGATATGATGGCAGCGGTTAGCGTGGAAGAGAAGGAGTTCTTGCTTTCGCTCATGGAGCGGGAGGAGAGCGACACAGTACGCCGCCTGATGACTTATGAACCGGAGACCGCGGGCGGATTGATGACGAACCGCTATGTCTGGTTCTATGAGCGTTATACAGTGCGGGAAGCGGTTGAGAAAGTGAAGGCGTTCGCTGAAATGACGAAGAACGTCCACTATCTGTATGTAGTCAATGAACAGAAGCGGCTGGTCGGTACGTTGACTTACCGTGAATTGGTGCTGGCTCCGGAGACAGATACCATCCAATCGCTTATGAATGAGAAGGTCATTTCCGTTACCGTCGATACGGATCAAGAGGAAGTGGCCCGACTGTTTGAACAATACGATTTCTTGTCCATGCCTGTTGTTGATCCAGATGACAAGCTTCTAGGGATCGTAACCGTTGATGATGTCATTGACGTCTTGCGGGAAGAAGCGCATGAGGACATTAATAAGTTGTCGGCAACGGATAAGACGATTGACTTTCGAACGAACCCTTTCACAGCAGCCCGCAGACGTTTGCCATGGTTGATTATGCTTCTATTCCTTGGGCTTGTGTCGGGAAGCATTATTAGTTGGTTTGAGGGGACGCTGCAGCAGGTTGTTGCGCTGACCTTCTTCATGCCGATGATTGCAGGGATGACAGGAAACACAGGCACGCAGTCGCTTGCTGTGGTAATACGAGGACTAGCGTCAGAGCATTTAGACAAGGGAACAGTCACGAGGCTCCTGTGGCGAGAATTGTTCGTAGGTCTGATCATCGGTACGGTGTGCGGTACCGCAGTTGCCCTTGTAGCGGGGATATGGCAGGGAAGCTTAGCGCTGGGGCTGGTAGTGGGCTGCTCTCTCTTCCTGACGGTTATCATCGGTACAATGGCAGGTACAGTGATTCCTATTTTGCTGTATAGGCTTAACGCCGATCCAGCAGTAGCATCTGGGCCGCTCATTACAACATTGAATGATATCTTTTCACTGACGGTTTATTTCGGTACAGCCACCTTGTTCTTGTCGTATTTAATTTGAGGAGACGGGCATATTATAAGAGCAATAATTCGTACCGAATAGGTTGTAGAGAATAGCTGTCGGACAAGGCAAAAACGATTCATAAATATGGTAAAAAAGTTTTTTGAAAAAAGGCTTGTCAACGGTCGTATCGTTTGATATACTCTTAATTGTCGCCGAGAGGTGATGAGAAAAAAGTAAGAAACGACAACGATATGGCCCGTTGGTCAAGGGGTTAAGACACCTCCCTTTCACGGAGGTAACAGGGGTTCGAATCCCCTACGGGTCACCACTTCAATCCTTTGTTGGAGTGACATGGCGAACAGCAATGTTCTTGCACCATGAGCCATTAGCTCAGTTGGTAGAGCACCTGACTTTTAATCAGGGTGTCGAAGGTTCGAGTCCTTCATGGCTCACCAGTTTTATTCCTCGGTTGAGATGTCAATAGACATCCTTCCCAAAATACGTGCGGTAGTGGTGGAATGGCAGACACGCTATCTTGAGGGGGTAGTGGGCGTACGCCCGTGGAGGTTCGAGTCCTCTCTACCGCACCAAATTAACTAATGACAACTCCTTGCGCAGCAAGGAGTTTTTTAGTGTTTTCAATCATGTTCGGCTGACATCGCATCACTTGCGATTATATTTTTGTGAGGACGTCTTGGGGACAATAAATTGTATGAAGATTTCAATGAAGAGTGGTTGTTTAAATTGCAAGGCATAGATGATCGGGAATACGAAAAGAAGTATTTATATTTGAATCTACCATGATAGATGTTTAAAACTACTGTATGCATTCAGAAGTGAATAAAACTGTTTAGTACAAGAGTCGTTGGGAGTTTAAAATCTCACGACTCTTATTTATATTATGGCGAAAGCTGGACGATCAGATCATTTAAATGCATAGTAAGCTTACAGGTTGTGATGGGGAAGAGCATAATATAGTAATGAGAGTGTAAATCTATTTGTTTTGGATATAAGCCAAGTCATATTGAGAAAGACTTCAATACTATGGAATATGTAAGAACTAATAGAGTAAATCTCTTGAGAGATGGTGAGCTGACGGCGTTCGAAAAGGAGTATGTTTATGGACAATCATTATCGTTTTTAAAACGGTTATCCATTTTCATCATGGCTTGCAAAAGCATCTGGAATCATTGTGCCCGTGTTGCCTAAAGGGGAAACAGGAGCAACTGGAGCGACTGGCTCAACAGGTCAGGTCGGAGCCACAGGAAGTACAGGCCCTACTGGATGGAGTCACACAGGGGAAACGGGAACTACAGGGGCAACGGGAGTGACTGGAGCTACAGGGACCTCAGGTATAACTGGCTCGACTGGAATAGGAGCGACAGGGGTAACTAGCGTAACGGGGACAACAGGTGATACGGGCTCTACGGGGGCAACGGGTATTACCGGAGCCACAGGGGCTACTGGAGCAACGGGGACGAGCACTACCGCGGCATCCTCGTATGCTGCCAATACAACCGGAGCATCCATCGCGGTCGTCTTGCTAGGTACGCTCGTTCCACTCCCAAGCGCCCAGAACATTGGACCTGGAATAAGCGTGAATGGCTCGAACGATACCTTTACTGTATCTACGGCGGGAAGATATTACATCTCGTATCAGCTCAACTTAACCGGGGGCTTGTTGTTGGGATCTAGACTGCTTATCAACGGAGTAGCAAATGTAGCCTCTACGATAACACCTGTTCTTACGGTATCCACCTTTAACAATGACGTCATTCTAACATTGGCTGCGAATACAACAATATCGCTCCAATTGTTCGGACTTCTAGGAACAGCTACGCTTATTAACAATGCTGCTGGTGCGGCTCTAACCATCATTCACTTAGGCTAGAAATGTAACTAGAGATGGAGCGGTAATCGGTATGAAATCTGACTACAAAAAGAGCTGTTGAGGACTGGATCTCACAGCTCTTTTTGCGTTATTCCTGTGATAAGTAAATGCACCACTGAAATCTATTCTTATCCTCATCCGTAATAGGGCGCATCACGTTACGCGACAGGGATTTCTGTAAGCGAGCACACCAGATGGGAAATCCTTCGTCACATCACTCCAAGCACCAATAATACAATTATCACCGATAGATACTCCGGGAAGAATGGACACAGTGGCACATCGCCATACATTATTGCCGATGGTAACCGGGTATGCATGCTCCGCCCCTTCATTGCGAAGCTCTGGATGGAATGCATGTTATTCACTACTTTCTCTTCAACTGGATTGTACATGTTGATTCTAATGAAAAAGGCCTTCCTTAGCACGAAAAACATATCTATCATTCCATTGAGGAGATCGAATGGAGCTCAACTTTTAACAATAACGAACGATTACAAGCAAAACGAAACGGCCTCAGTCTGATGGAATTCAGAGCTAAGGCCACAATTATTGAAGCGATTATTGGCAAATACAGTTATTATTTGAAACAACACAAATTAACATTAAATGTGAAATTTAATAATAAAATAAATATATTGCAAGTTTTTGATAATTGTAATAAAGTATATTCGCAGGAAAAAATAGTTAAATAGGAGGGATTTAAAATGAAAGGTGTAATCAAGTTAATAAGCACTTTAACAACGTCTTTGTTGCTTTTTGTTACATTATGGTCAGTTCCAGCATCCGCGGATGGGACGGGTCCAATCATTGGTCCGACAGATCAACCAGTTGCATATTTGTGTGAAGATGCAGACTATCAAGGTTTTTGCTTGGGTCTAATCCCGGGCCAGCATATTTATAGACTTGATGAAATTGGGGGTTTCCCACCCATCATTAACTTCAATGACAAGGCTTCCTCAATCAAGATTGTAGATATTCGATACAGTGTAACTGTTTACGAACACTTAGCTTATAATGGACGTAGCACTACTTATTCGGCGTTCAGTGATCGTGACATGGATGACGATGATATTGGGAACGATGAAGCTTCTTCTTTGATAGTTTCTGGAAAAGTTTATGAACCTTATCCGGAACCTCCTTATGGAGTTTATTTGTACGATAACTACGGAATGAGTGGCGACCAGATCAAGTTAAACTCAAGTGCGAACACGATCCCTCTTAATGACGTTATTTCATCCATTCGTATCTTCGGCCCCTACGATATAACGATATTCGAACATGCAGACTTTACTGGAAGAAGTTTGAGTTTTAGTGGTAAATCTTCTGATTATGGTGGTAGTTATGATCGACAGGGCACCACGATTCCCGATTTGGTTCCCTACGGATTTAACGATATTACATCAAGCATATTAATCACAAAGCGCAACTAAATTCAAGTTCTTCATGTCCTCTCAATGATTATCAAATTGCAATTCATTTACTCTTCTCCCAAATCTCCTTAGTCACAACATTATGTAGAATACAGTCATCTTTTTGCTCGTTCTGTAGCACTTTCTAACCGAATAAAGTCCAAGCAGTCTAAAGCTCAAGGGATTGGATTCTATTCCCAATTAATTCAACTTGCTTGTGAAATGATGAAGCAAACACCTACATCTTCTAAACGGACATCCTTTTTTTATGGCTCACAAAGATATCTGGAATCATTATACCTGAGTTGCCTAAAATAGATCGGTATGTGATTGGACTACAAAAAGAGCCGTTAAGGATGGGATCCCACGGCTCTTTTTGCGTTATTCCTGTGATAAGTCTTTGTACCACTGGAATCTATTTTTGACCTCATCCGTAATAGGACGAATTACGCGACAGGGATTTCTGTAATGGCTGCTAGACGTCTTTACGGGCTATTTTCGATATGCCGGCTTGCTCAGCAGCTTGTCGAGCGTTACCATCTCAATGCTTTGGCGATTCAGCTCTTCAATGATGCGAGGAAGCGCCTTGATGGTACCGTTTAAGTCATGATTTTTGCCGCCGGCAGCATGCTGGAGCACGATAGCGCCAGGAGTCAGATGGGACATAATGTTAGCTTCGATTTGCTCTGCGGTGAGCCCTTTCCAATCTAGAGAATCAACATTCCAGTTCACGATCAGCATGTGTTGTGAGGCAAGCCATTTAATTTGCTCTTCACTTATATTGCCATATGGCGGTCGAATAAAGTTGATTGTACGTCCCGTAGCAGCCTGGAGAATATTCTGTGTGCGAAGAATCTCATTATGGAAGGCCTCATTAGAGAGCTTCGGCAGATTCGCATGATCATAGGAATGATTGCCGACGATATGGCCTTCCTCTAGTATGCGTTTCATGATCTCTGGATATTTCTCCGCTCGATTGCCGACAACGAAGAATGTTGCCTTTACCCCATAGTTACGCAGCACATCAAGAACCTGCGGGGTAAAATGATTGTCGGGGCCATCATCGAATGTCAGGGCAACCCTCCGTTGGTCAGACGGGCCCTGCATGATGAAATGGGAGCGGTACTTCCTGCGCAGTTCGGATAAGGTGAGCGGCTTAGGGCTCCGGACATCGCTCTCATTGCCGCCGACGAAGGAAGGAGCTTCCTTCGTTGCGACACGCGCTTGCCGTTGTTGAATCGAATATCCTTCATGCGATTTTTGGGTGGAAGGGGGCTGAGGGGACGGGCTTGTCGTGCTGCAACCCGATGCATATATGCTTAGCATGATACATAATCCGAGCAGAACTAGACGTGTAATCATTGCGGAACCTCCTGAACCGATGCTCATCAAATCAAGTATGTACATAGGGTTCGAAGGAAGGTCGTAAATTATCCATCCGACACGGATTTTATTCGTATAGCGCATCCTTTAATTTGGTAGACATATGGTTATGACCACCATTTTGTTTCCTTGCGGAACTCAGTGCTTTGCGCAGGCGATCATTCTCTGCTTGAAGTTCCTTAATTTCTTCAACCATCTCTTTGATCAAAGGGGAGCAGTCCTTGTTATGGGCTTCAATAAGTGCTGCAGCTCTATGCTGCAAATCCTGCCATTGTTGTTCATTCATCATCATAAGACTCCTATTCCATAGCGTACATTTTCTATCTATTTATTATAAGGCAAAAAGAAAGAGCCGTCACATGACGGCTCTGCGAGATGATTTATTTATGTTTCCACATTTGCTCGACTTGCTTCATATCCAGGATGTGCATACGATCCATTGCATAGCTTCCTGTCATTGCAATCCCTTCAGAGGCAGACTCATAATTGATATATAAGGAGTCATTTACAACGGCTACTTCTTCAGCCATCGGTGGCCCATCAATCTTTTGCTTGAGCTCAGCTTTATCCAAGAACCATAGCGGAACTTCTTTGTTGCTGATCGTTACCTTCTGGTGAGGCGCTTGCCCACGAGGATCGGTGAAGAACAGCATCGTGCTATTGCTGTTGCGACCATAGGAATCACTCAATACCCAGTGGCCATTCCAGAACGATACGCCTTGAATTCGATTCGGAATCGAGAGGAACTGCTCAGGTACTAGCTTATCGCCGGAATTTTTCAATTGTACAGGTAATCCGGTATTCGGATCTACCGAGAACCCCTCAATCCAAGCACGATATTGGTCGCCATCACGGTTGGTCATATGATGGGAGGTATCTGTTGGATAGCTTGTGCCATGTGCAAATTCGCCAACCCATAGTTTGCCGTTCTCGAAGGCAATGAAGGATGCGTTCGTATTGACCTTGAATTGTCCGTCGAAAATAAGCTGACCGCCATCTTCCGTCTGCTTCATCTTATCGATGGATACATATCTGGCCTTGCTGCCGGAAGCAACGAACACATAACCATTCGTGATGGCAACACCGCCGGCGTGACCCGTATATGGATCTCCTACAGCATCATACAGCTCTAAGGACTTCAGCAGCTGACCTGTTTTGGCATCCATAATGGCAATAACGCTAACACCGGCGTCGCGATAGCCTGACATGACAAGCCATCCCTGTTCCGCAGAGTAGGCAAGGCCCTGCGGGATAACAAGCTCGTGCAGACCAGGAATAATAGGTCCATCCTGTGCAATGCTGAGCAGCGGCTTGAACTCGTTCTTGTCAATGCGAAGCTTCGGATTCACCTCTTGTTGCGTCAGTTTGCCAGCAGCCACTGCCGCAGCCGCACTTGGAGTTGTGTTGGATACTTGTGTGACTGGTGCAGCAGCTTGATTCGATCCTGCCGGCTCTTCTTCACCATTGGCACAGGCAACGGCAGATGACAAGAGAATAGAGGAGAGCAGCAGTGCTTGCACATTTTTTCGGCAACGTGAAGAAGTAGACTGAGAATTCATTACATAGCCTCCTTAAGATAGATGAGGTGGTGCATATATAAGAGAAGTCTCATGCAGTTTTCTTATTATTTAAAAGTTGAATTCGCGAGTGCTGAGACGATATGCTTCTGTGCAAAAGCAAACACAATGACGATCGGCAGAATAACCATCACACTTGCAGCGCTAAGCATATGGAACGTAAGTGCTTCGTCGCCTGCTACTGCATCGCGCATCATCGCAACTGCAACCGTCAATACACGCATGCTGTCCGAATTCGTCATAATGAGCGGCCAGAAGTACGAGTTCCAGCTGCCGATAAAGGTGAGCACGATCAGTGTCGCAATCGTCGGCATCGCCATCGGAACGAGAATGCGATACAGCTGATGGAACCGGCCAGCACCGTCGACTCGAGCAGCCTCCAGCACATCATTGTTAAGCGACTTGAAAGCTTGACGAAGCAGGAAGATGCCGTAAGCAGACGCACCATGCGGAACGATCAACGCCAAGAAAGTGTTGAGCCAGCCAATCTTGGACATCATCACATATACAGGAACGAAGGTTACTTGTTCCGGAACGATCAACGCAGCAAGCACGAGAACGAACCATTTATCGCGTCCCCAGAAATTTCCCTTCGCGAAGGCGAAGGCAGCCCAGATGGCAACATTAATCTGCAGAACCATAATCCCCAGCGTCTGCACGGCGGTATTGAAGAAATAACGGCCGAACGGTGAAGCCTGGAATGCATCAATATAGTTCTGGAAGCGGAACGATTCTGGCCAGAAGGATGGAATCGCGAGCCGCAGCTCGAACGGTGTTTTTAAAGAAGTGACAACGAGCCAATAGGTTGGAAAGAACATCACTAATGTAATGAGGATGGCTACTGCCAACCGGATGGATGAAAATAAGGATTTTGACATCCGCTAAGCCTACCCTTCGTAATGAACTCTTTTTTTCGAAATCCACAACTGGATTACGGTTAAGGCGATAATAATGATGAAGAAAATAACGACCAGTGCGGATGCGCGGCCTGTCCGGAATTCGGAGAAGGCCATCTGATAGATCCAGAACACCATCGCCTTCGTTGCATTCAGCGGTCCGCCGTTCGTCATAATATTGATCGACTGGAATACTTGCATCGATCCGATGAAGTTCGTGATGACAAGGAACAATGTCATTGGAGACAACAATGGGATCGTAATATTGCAGAATTGATTCCAACGAGAAGCACCATCGATGCTAGAAGCCTCATAGTATTCAACTGGGATGCTGCGCAAGCCGGCAATGAACAGCAGCATTGCGAAGCCGACGCCTTTCCATAGGGATACTGTAATAAGAGCGCCGAGCGCCGTGTTCGGATTCGTCATCCAGTTGATCTTATCGAATCCTGCCAAGTCCAATAGGTAGTTGGCAAGGCCGTATTCACCGTTAAATATCCACAAGAAGATCATGGCTGCGACGACCATAGAGATGTAGTATGGCATGAAGATGATCGAACGCAAGAAATTATAAAACTTGGATTTAGAGTTGAACAAAAGTGCGAGTAGAAGCCCGATAACAATCGTAAAGAACACGTCGAAAATCGTGTATTTGAACGTAATCGTAAGTACCTTCCAGAAGTCTTCACTGGATAACAGCTTCGTATAGTTATCCGCCCCGATAAATTTCATCACTGGCCGCGACATATTCCAGTTCGTTGTACTAATGAAGATCGAGAATACCAGTGGAACATACGTAAAAATAAGCAGGAACAACAGTGCCGGCAGCGCGAAGCTGAAATCCTTCAACTTCTCGGAGAAGCGGTACCATGACCAAGGCCGCTTGTACTTCACAGCTTCTGCCGGCGTATCATTCGAAATTCCGGAATTACCATTCATCTGTTTAATCGCCCTCTCCTTTAGAACAATGATAAAGAAAGGTCAAGCCAAAGCCGCATGCCCTGTTCCCGTGTGGTTCTAGGGGAGACGACCTTGCTTGACCACAGATGTACAACGCGCAATACGTTAGTTGCTATCTAGTTGCTATCTTCGAGTACTTTGTTAATTTCCACAGCTGCTTCTGTCATCAATTTCACTGGGTCGCCTTTTTCCAGAACCATCTTGCCCATTGCTTCGATGTAGTGGTTGCTGAACTCAGGGTACAACGGATGCTGCATGCGTGCTTGCACTTGGTCGAAGTTGTCAAGCACGGCTTTGTATTGTGGCCAACGCTGCATGTATGCTTTACCTTCTTCTGTATCAATAGCCGACTTGTGAGTAGGGAGGTAGCCTACTTTTTCTGCCCACTTCAAGTTGTTTTCTTTGCCTGTCATAAATTGAATGAACTTCCAAGCTGCCTCTTTTTGATTGTCCTTAGCGCCTTTCATCATGACGATGCCAGCGCCGCCGATGTTGGAGATGCGTGTTTTGTCACCCGGCAAGAAGGAAACGCCAACTTCGAACTTCGCATTTTCCACGTATGTTTTGATCATTGCGGAAGTGTGCTCGACCATACCAATTTTTCCCTCAAGGAACATTTGACGCATTGTACCGGAAGCGCCTTTGCCATAACCGATGTGCATGCTGCCTTCATCAACCCAACGCTTGAAGTTCTCGATGTAGCGCAAGCTTTCAGGTGTATCGATTGCTGCTTTTGTCATGTCTTCGTTCAGAACAGAACCGCCGCCGTTAATCATCCAAGGATCGTAGTACCAGTTATCCCAGCCTGGGACGGAAAATGCATAGCGAACTGTTTTTCCGTCTTTCTTCTCAGTAACTTTTTTATTGTAGTCTTCGATTTCTGCCCAAGTTTGCGGAGGCTGAACGCCGAGCTTATCAAGCAATGTTTTGTTGTAGACCATAACACTCGTACTTACGATTAGCGGGAATCCGAATTGACGGCCTTCATACGCATATGCTTTCAGCATGCCTTCCGAGAAGTCGGAAGTATCAACCTTGTCGCGCTCTACATAAGGTGTTAAATCTTCGAAAATACCATCACGAGAGAAGATAGGCAAGGAAGATACTTCAACGTTCGTTACCGCTGGAACATCGCCGGCAGCTACAGCCGCAAGCAGCTTCTTATGTAGGTCTTCATATCCGCCCTGGTATACAGGCTCAACAGTAATGTAAGGATATTTCTTCTGGAATTCCCCGATCATATAGTTCAAGCCCTCAGTCTGAGCTTCTGCATGGGAGTGCCAATATTGAATTTTAACAGGTGTCTTATCTTCCTCCTTCACAGCAGGCGCGCTTGCACCCGATTCACTGCTTTGGCCTTCTCCAGAAGATGAACCGCTCGAACAACCAATAACGGATATAAATAGTAGAGAGATGACAGTAAGCAGGGTAAACCAACGTTTTGCTTTCATAATTACACTCCTTAGTAGAATTAAAATAACAACTTCCCGTAGTGATACATCTTGTTAGCTAACTAATCAATCTTTAGCGAAATTCGTCGAATCTGTGCACATGCCTCATTGTAAATGCCAATATTAAACATAGCGTTAAGCAGAAGATAAGGAATTGTAAATAAATTTATTGTTTGTTTATGGGAACCTTGTGGAAAAAGCTTATCTCATCTTATGTGAATACGTTTTCAATCATTACTATAGAAAGTCATGATTCGTAAATTTCTATTAAAGCTAAATCGCTTTAATTATTAATAGATTGTGTATAAAAAGGTATCTTGCAATACACAGTAGTGGGTGATACAATGTAGGAAATTACCAATGACAAGGGAAGGTGGTGGAGATGTCGTGAATGTTCAATTTAAAAAGGGAGTTCTGGAGCTGTGTGTACTTGTACTTACCTATGAACAAGATCGATACGGGTATGAGCTTGTTCATCGCATCTCAGAGAAGTTCCAGGTCGCAGAGGGAACGATGTATCCACTGCTTCGCAGATTGACACAGGAAGGGTACTTTTCAACTTATTTGAAGGAGTCTCCGGAGGGGCCTCCGCGCAAGTATTACAAGCTGACAGATACGGGCAAGACCTACATGCATGAAATGCTGAAGGAATGGAGTCTATTCTCCAAAGGTGTAGATGAGATGATTAAGGAGGTAATGTCAAAATGAGCATGCAGAAGTTAGAATTTCTCGTAAAATTAGAACGGGAGCTGGGGGAGATTCCTTCGGCTGAGCGTGCGGAGATCATGTCGGACTTTGAGGCTCACTTCCAAGATGCGATGCAGACTGGCAAGACCGAAGAGGATATTCTGAATGCACTGGGCAGTGTACAGACCATTGCGAGCGAAATTCTTGAACAGCATCGTCAGCAAGCTTCACTTGAAGGACAGACTGGCGAGGATACACGCACTAATGGTGAGGGAGAACGCAGTGATGGATATTCGGTAAGTGAAAAAACGCATGCTGAGGAATCATCTCACCAATTCTCTGCTTCTTCATGTAGTCAAGAAGATCGCAGTCAATCGAATTTATATATTCACACACTCCGCATACATACTAGTGAGGTGGATGTCGCCATTGAGTCGTATGAAGGAGACCGTATCGGCTATCGCATCGAATCGGATGAGCCAGAGAAGTTCGATATTCGTGATTATATAGACGGAGATACTTACACAATATCGGCTCGAATGAGATACAATGCGAAGCGCTTTTTCTCCTTTATCAATTTACGGTATGGCGACCATAAGTTGTATATCCGTGTGCCTAGCAGCTACCAGGGAGATATTCAAGTGGCATCTGAATCAGGAGATATTGACATGCAGCATGTTCGTGCAGACCAATTACAAATGGAATTGTCATCAGGAGATGGAGTGATTCGGCAAGGGGCATTTCAGGATGTACGAATAACAAGCAAATCCGGAGATATCCGTATGGAATACAGCTCGGCCGAACGAATAAGTATGGAGGCATCTTCAGGTGACGTGGACATCAGCCGCATTAACACGCACACAATGGCGGTTAGGACATCATCCGGAGATGTAGATATTGAGCAGCTTCATGCTGAAGAGCTGCGTGCAGAAGTCACGTCAGGTGATCTTAGTCTCAGCGACGGTGTCGGACTTAATTGGTACTTGTCCTCTTCTTCAGGAGATATTGAAGCAGAGCGAATTCGGGCTAATATGGATATCGTTAGCCACTCTGGAGAAGTTGAAATCGACGAATTGAACGGAGCACTCCTGTTGAAGTCGAGTAGCGGGGACGTGGAGTGCACATTTGGTCGTGATATTGGCCCTTCGGTGATTGAAAGTAAATCCGGGGATATCGACGTTCGAATCTCATCGTGGGCGGCGAATGTTCAGATTGAGGCGATGGCAGATCACGGAGACTTGTCCGTGAAGCTTCCGCAAGTACGGACAGAGACGGAACGTCGGGATTACTATCGCGGAAGTATTGGAGTGGATGGACCTGTAGTTCGGATTGCATCTGTAAGTGGCGATATCGAGCTTCGGGAGACAAGAGCCTGACGGATATAGGTGCGCCTCATTTCAACGTTTATTTTTCTGCTTGCAGATATTCACATTTCTTGAACTGTTGATTATAATAAATACAGTAATGTTGCCTCAATTCAAAAAAAATGACCATAGTGAAAATTAATCTCATTCTCAATACACATGCTGCTTCCAACACGGAAGCAGCATGATGCATTTTTAGGGGATTAACAACGATAGTCATTTTCATTTGAAGAGAGGATGAAGTGAAATGAACAATACCATTTCGATGACAACATCATGGAAGCAATGGCTTGGCGAACATAAAGAATCTTGCGCAGCAGCTGGAAGCCTGCTGTTTCTGCTGCTAGCCATGTTCAGCAATCAGCTTGCTGAACAATGGGCACTAGCGTGCTATGTACTGTCTTACGTGTGTGGAGGATGGCTTAAGTTGAAGGAAGGCCTTGTTACGCTGCTTCGCGACAGGGATTTGGATGTTAACCTGCTCATGATTGCTGCCGCACTTGGTGCTGCTTCGATCGGATACTGGTCAGAAGGTGCAGTGCTCATTTTCATTTTTGCATTGAGTGGCGCACTTGAAACGTTTACGATGAACCGCAGCTCGCGAGATATCTCTGCGCTGATGGATTTGAAGCCGGAGCAAGCGCTCGTTATTCGAAATGGGATTGAAATGTTACTGCCTGTAGAGCAGTTGATAATAGGGGATCTTGTGCTTGTAAAGCCAGGTGAGCGTATACCAGCAGATGGAACGGTTCAGGATGGCCAATCCTCTGTCAATCAATCCTCGATCACAGGAGAGAGCATTCCTGTAGATAAGGTCATGGGAGATGACGTATACGCTGGAACGGTGAATGGGCAAGGAGCTTTGTATATTACTGTATCGAGATCAAGTGACTCGTCTCTCTTTGCGAAGATCATTCGCCTCGTTCAAGAAGCTCAGAGTGAGATGCCCAAGTCGCAGCGGATGATAGAGAAATTTGAACATATATACGCAAGGCTAATTATTGCTGCAACCTTGGCGCTTGCAGTTCTTCCACCACTGCTGCTTCAAGAAGCATGGTCGGATGCCTTTTATCGGGCAATGGTATTTCTCGTTGTGGCCTCACCATGCGCATTGGTTGCCTCTATCATGCCAGCAACGCTGTCTGCTATCTCGAACAGCGCACGAAAAGGCGTTTTGTTCAAGGGAGGCGCATATTTGGATCTTATCTCGCACGTAAAGGCAATTGCCTTTGACAAGACTGGAACGCTCACCTCCGGCAAGCTGGAGGTTACGGACGTCATTCCGTATGAATCAATGGATAAACGGGAGCTTCTATCTGCTGCCGGAGCGTTGGAGAAGCTGTCCACACATCCGATCGCTAAGGCAATTGTTGCTGAAGCGGAGCGTAACCAAGAACATACAGAAGCCACTGAGAGTTTGCTGCGCCCTACTCAATTCCAAGCACATGCCGGGCAAGGTATTGAAGCTGAATGGGAAGGGAAGCAATGGAGAATCGGCAAGCCGTCATATATTTGTTCTGAGCAAGGGATGGATGAGATGATTCGCGATCAGATCGAATCATTGCAATGCAAAGGCAAGACGGTGATTGTGGTGGAGAGATCCAAGCGTGTTGTCGGTGTGATCGCGCTGCAGGATCGCATTCGCCCAGAGGCGATTGAAATGGTGAAGCAACTGAAGCGGCAGGGCATAGAGGTGGCGATGTTGACAGGCGATCAGAAGCAGACGGCAAGTTCTATTGCTTCCCAAGCAGGAATTGACTTGGTGTTCTCCGAACTGCTGCCGGAAGATAAGCTCAACATTATTAAGAAGCTTAAGGAGCAATATGGTCAGGTGGCGATGGTAGGCGATGGCGTCAATGATGCGCCTGCACTAGCCAGTGCAACTGTCGGGATTGCTATGGGGGCGGCAGGCAGTGACGCAGCTTTGGAGACCGCCGACGTTGTCTTGATGAACGATGATCTGGCCAACATCGGGCATGCGATCGTGCTGGGGAGAAGAACACGGTCGATTGTAAAGCAGAACATCATATTCGCTGTAGCGGTCATTACGGGGTTAATTGCAACTAACTTCATACTCGGGATTCCTCTCCCGCTTGGAGTCGTCGGACACGAGGGGAGTACGATTCTTGTCATCCTGAATGGGCTTCGACTACTGCGATCCTAACATAAAATTTGAATGTTTGCCCATGTGGGCAGGAATTGATGATCTCCCTATTGAATTAGGTATGTGGAAAAAAACTCCTAAGAAAGGTTATGTTTTGGATGTTATTTCCATAATGTGTAGGGAGGTCATTGTATTATGCTGCAGCATGGGGATAAGATCGTTATCATTGGAGATTCCATAACGGATTGTGAGCGGGCTAGACCGTATGGAGAAGGATTATTCGGAGCCAATGGCAAAGGATACGTATCCATGTTCGATGCACTAGTTCAGACGGAGCGTCCTGAGATGGGAATTCGCATCGTGAATATGGGCATTAGTGGGAATACAGTGGTTGATTTAGAGCGTAGATGGGAGACAGATGTCGAACAATTGGAGCCGGACGGACTTGTTATTTGTATTGGAATTAATGATGTCTGGCGTCAATACGATATGCCCTTCGTGTCGGAGCAGCATGTAGGTTCGGATCAATATTATGACACCTTGAATCGTCTCGTTGAACGATCTAAGCCGAATGTACGCTGGATTGCGTTAATGACACCTTATTATATTGAGCCGAACCAAGAAGATGCGATGCGCCGAACGATGAATGAATACGGTCGAATTGTTAAGGAGATCGCGAATGAGCATGGTACATTATTTGTAGATACACAGCAGGTCATGGATAAGCTGCTGGAGCATTTCTATCCGGCTACACTGGCATGGGATCGCGTTCATCCGAGCACGGTTGGACATATGGCTCTAGCCAAAGCTCTGTATCAGGCATGTTTTTCGGAGTAATCCTCATGGCGACAGGAAGCGTACATGATTCTCCAGGTAAGGTCATCGGGTCTTCCTGTCGTATTTTCCTTCATAGACAATCTGCATATAAACTTCCACATCGTGAATTGACATCGTTATCCATGCATGCTGAAAAGAGGGTAAACCACCAATGATGCAAACGCTTACATTAAGTGCTTTCCAAATTCGGTATTTCTAGCGAATAGGAGGGGAATTGATGTCTGTAATAGGTAGTCAGCCCGCAATGAAGAACATGTGGATTGGCAGAAACATTGAGGAATTCTCATCGAAGGGTGTCGTATTTTTCCACTCGAAGTATGAATTTCCAGAGGATCTCCCTTGCAAATTGTATCGGATCGACCAGACACACGGCAATTTGCATGAGCATACTCATGATTACTTTCAAATTTGGTATGTCGTGAAGGGAGGATTCATGCATTCTTATTTCGGGAGACGTCACAAAATGCTCGCGGGAAGTGTATGCATCGTGCCTCCGTTCGCGGTACACGGTGTGGAATGGATTGCAGGACGACAGACGGAAGTCATTGGCTGCGAGTTTTTACCGAATTATATCAATGAGCGCTTTACCCAGCCTGTGCTCCAGAGTAACTTCATGGATTATCAGTACTTGCATCCTGTGTTAAGTGAAGGGGGAAGGAAGCCAACGGTAATGTCCCTCTCGGGTGAAGAAGAACGGCATGTGCGGACGATTCTGGAGGAGATGCAGAGGGAATTCCGGATGAAGACACCACATTACGGACTTGTTTTAAAAGCGAATTTACTGAAGCTCCTTGTTCTGCTAAGCCGGGGAAGTGAAGATCATGACACGAGAACAGTCGTGCAGGTAAAGAAGGAGGGAGATCGTATAAATAAGCACCGAGAGGCTGTTCAAGTCTCTCTTGATTATGTGCATAAGCATTTTCATGAGGATATTCGTCTGGAGCAAATTTGCCGGCTTGCATCACTATCCAAGACCTATTTCTGTGATGTATTTAAATCCTATACAGGCAAGTCATTTAATGAATATTTGAATGATTTCCGCATGCGTCAGGCAAGTGAGATGCTGCTGACAAGAGATACTACAGTAGCAGAGGTATGTCGGGCAGTCGGATTTCGGGACTTAACGCATTTTTCAAGGATGTTCAAACGGTGGACAGGAATCCCTCCTTCTCATTATCGCAAGAAGAGCCGCTAAATATAACGAATACTTATGATTCATATACA
>NZ_JMDX01000008.1:0-53599 GCF_000935845.1 Paenibacillus sp. E194 | reverse complement strand
GAACAAGAGCTTGAATATTGGATTGATCGTCCGCAATACGGACGAGGAAGAAGATGTATTCGCAACAGTAGCAGTGCCTGAAGTATTGCCTAGACTCGTACGTCTACCGACAGGCGCGGACAAGCAGGAGTTCATCCTGCTCGAAGACGTCATCAAGCTGCATATGGACATCTTGTTCAATGGCTATGACATTGTCGATATGAAGGCTTACCGCATAACGCGCAATGCGGATCTGGACATAGATGAGGAAGGCGCAGAGGATCTGCTCAAGGAGATTGAGGAATCGCTTAAAATGCGAAAATGGGGGAATGTGGTTCGGATTGAGGCGGAGGAAGGCATTAGTCATGAACTGCTTCAAATGATCACACAGGATGGAGAGGACGAGCCGCTCGGCGGTGTATACGAAATCGCCGGCCCCATCGACTATACATTCCTGTTCAAGCTGATCCAGCTCGTTAAGAAGCCAGAGCTTCTCTACCCAAGCCATCAGCCGCATCAGCCCCTTCAGGACGGGGAGGATGTATTCACCTGGATTCGCCATCAAGATCGTCTGCTGCATCATCCCTTCGACAGCTTCGATACCGTCGTTCAGCTTGTAAGAGCAGCCGCGCAAGATCAAGACGTATTGGCCATTAAGCAAACGCTGTATCGGGTATCTGGCAATTCCCCGATCATTGAAGCTTTAATCGCAGCTGCGGAGAATAAAAAACAGGTTACGGTACTCGTGGAGCTGAAGGCCCGCTTCGATGAGGAGAACAATATTCACTGGGCGAAGCGGCTGGAGCAAGCTGGCTGCCATGTTATCTATGGATTGATAGGATTGAAGACCCACTTAAAAACACTGCTCATCGTACGACGCGAAGAGGACGGCATCCGCAGATACGTTCATCTGGGCACAGGCAATTATAATGATGTGACAGCCAAACTGTACACCGATATGGGGCTGCTGACCGTCAATCCCCAAATTGGCAGCGATGCCTCAGTGCTGTTCAATATGCTCTCTGGCTTCACCGTACCATCCAGCTTAAATCAATTAAGCGTCGCTCCTTTGTTTTTGCGCCATAAGCTGGAGCAATATATCGAATATGAGATTGAGGCTGCGCGAAAAGGCCGAAAAGCGCACATCATTCTCAAAATGAATGCACTGGTGGATGAAAAACTCATTTCACTGCTATATAAAGCTTCGAAAGCCAGCGTACGCATTGAGCTTATCGTTAGAGGCGTATGCTGCCTCCGCCCAGGTGTGCCGAATATGAGTGAGAATATAACGGTACGAAGCATTGTTGGGCGATTTCTGGAGCATACCCGCATCTTCTACTTCGAGCACGGCGGTAAGAACAAGGTGCTGCTGAGCAGTGCGGACTGGATGCCACGCAACCTCGATCGCCGTGTCGAGGCCATGTTCCCGATCGAGCATTCGGAGCTGAAGCAGCAGATTATTCAAATCCTTCAATGCTATTTGTCAGATCAAGCGAAAAGTCGATTCCTGCAGCCTGACGGCACGTACCGCAAGAAGGCAGCCAAAGGCATGCAGAAAATGCATGCGCAGGAACAACTGCTGAAGCGAGCTGGGGATCGAGCTGAGAAATCAATGAGCCCGGCTACCCTTCCCTTTCAGCCGCGAACACATTCAACAGACGAGCAGGCAATGAATGAAGTAGCCGCAACGTCACAATTCTAGAAAAAGGTCTATTCGTATTGGAGAGCGATCCCACGAGTTTATGTCGGGCGCTCTCCTTTTTTTATCGAACGAGCATGCAATTCTATCGAGTTATGCTGGAGCAAATCGGAACATACAATTTGACTTCGCAGTAATGATCGTTAGCTACTGAGACGTCAATCGATTCAAAGAAGAAGGAATCCGCTCGGACATACCCCGAGTTCGGCAGCCACTCCTCATCGATGTATGACCAGATCGTGCTCAAATGTTGATAGGTGAGCTGGTTGGGATGGATGTCTCCAATATATTGAAACACAGCATACTTATGTGTCTCCACCCGTTCACCGCTCAGAAGGCTGGCTTCAACACGAATCCTGTCTCGAAAACGATGCCATTGTTGTCCAATTGTATAAATTCGGCGATGTTTATTTTTTCAGTAAGATTAACAGTAAAGCGCCCTTTTCTGAACTTAGAGGGCGTCATCCCATATTCACTTACAAAAGCCCGTATATAAGACTGTTCGTATTCGAAGCCATATTCCTGCGCGATATGTAGAATAGGATAGGTGCTATGCAGCAGCATATCCAGACTAGAGGCCAGCCTTCTCGCCCTTACATAATCCATCAACGGACGGCGTGCAGCAGCACTCATCGCCCGATGCAAATGGTATTTCGATATATAGCAAGCATCCGCAATCTCATCCAATGCTATTTTTCTGGACAGATTGCTCTCTATGAATTCCGTCGCTCTATAAATACTACTCACCAGGTTATCCATGGATCATTCTCTTTCTGAGATTTATTGTTTCATTCCCTGTTAAACTTAGCTGCTAAATTTACTCCCCAAAATTGAGCAAGATTCGTTCATTTCCTTACACGGCTATCCCCTAGAATGTAATAAAATATTGGTAAATGGGGTGACATTCATGAATGTGCAGGAACTGGCCAAGCATTATAAGACTGGGAACTTCCCCCCACATCTAGAACAGT
This sequence comes from Paenibacillus sp. E194, assembly GCF_000935845.1. Lineage (NCBI taxonomy): Bacteria > Bacillati > Bacillota > Bacilli > Caryophanales > Paenibacillaceae > Paenibacillus > Paenibacillus sp. E194. The sequence continues at coordinate 50,950 of NZ_JMDX01000008.1, read as the reverse complement.
ATCTTCCTACGGCATTACGCTCACAGCTTCAAGAAATGAACGCTGAAGAAATCGAAAGCTTATTAAATCAGATCATGCAAAGTCCAATTGACTTGTCTCGCCAATGGAGCCAAGAATTAATCGAGTTTTATCACACAGCAGCTTGGTACCATTTATTTGTTGAGCTAAGTATCCCATCCCATGCATCCCTATACGAAATAGCTGCGGGTGATACGGTATGTATTCCAAGAGCACTTCACGCATTCTCCAGCGGTGCAACCTATGTGACAGCAAATCTAAATAAAGAGTTATCTCATCAGTTCATGCACAAAACGGCTGACTTGGACATCCAAGTCAAAATTATTGAAGATAACGGGAACAATTTATTGCAGTATTATGAGCCTCATTCTTTCGAAGTCATTTCTTTCCATCATGCGATTAATGATATTATACAGACGATAATTGCAGATATCGAGGGAATCGATACCATCAACAATAATTGGTGGGATATCGAGCCTCAATTACTTCAAGCTGTGATGAGCTATCACAATCGAGGAGAACTACGAAAGGCAGCCTTTGAGCCATTCATCAACATTATCGATACTTGCATGAGGCTGTTGAAAAAAGGGGGTTATCTCATTTTTGACAACTGTACCTATGCTGGATATGAGCAAATGGGGTATTCTTCAGAGTTCCACAGTGCATATATTCAATTGGTCAGAGGGTGGATTGCTGAGTCGAACATGGGACTGAAAGAGGTTGAGTTGAAATCGTATGACAAGCAATGGTGGATGATTATGACAACATAAGCATGGCTCCTTCCATTGAATGGGTAATCTCTTATCCGATGAATACGTAGTCTCTTTTCCGAGATAACGCACAAAGAAAGACCCTATCCAGTATGCCCCTCTGCGTAAAGCAGTACAAACATACGGATTAGGGTCTTTCTATTAATGTACAGGTATCTCCTTACCCCCAGAAGCATCTGTATTCCAAGTATCCTCCTCCATCGCTGCTTCCTTGCGCCCTTTCTCAATATCTACGAATGCAAGCAAAATAATACCGATAATGAAGAAGCCCAGGATAGACAAGATTGCCAGGCGTGTAGAACCGGTCATTAAGCCCACCATGCCAAAGACGGCCGGACCGATGGAAGCAGACACTTTGCTCGATAAACTGAGGAACCCGAAAAATTCAGATGCGCGGCTAATCGGCACCATCTGACTGTAGACAGAACGCGCTACTGCCTGACTTCCCCCTTGCACCATGCCAACAAGGAAGGCTAGGATGTAGAAATGAAGCGCTGTTGTCATAAAATAACCAAAGAACACGATGACGATATACGTACTGAGTGATACGTACAAGGAACGCTTAGAACCTAACCTGCGGGCGAACTTCGCAAACAAGTAGGTGAACGGGATTCCGACAAATTGGGTAATAAGCAGCGCAATAATCAGATGGCTCGTCTGAATGCCCATTCCTGCACCATATATCGCCGCCATTCCAATAATCGTGGAGATGCCGTCATTGAAAAACCAGAAGGACACCATATACTTCAATAGCTCAGGGTAATGCTTCACCCGCTTAATCGTTTGAGCTAGCCGGCCGAAGCCTTGCTTCGTGTAATAAGACACCGATTGCCGATCTGTACGTACAGGATCCTGTAAGTGGCGGAATATTGGCAATGAGAAGAGCAGCCACCATATTCCTACGGACAAAAATACGGTCTGCGTGGCAACGAGCTTATTCGGAAACCCTAGCATCTCCCATTTCTCAAGCATGACAATGTTGACCGCCAGCAGCACACCGCCACCGATGTATCCGTACATGTACCCTTTGGCAGATATTTCGTCCCGCTCATCTGGTGCTGCAATCTCGGGCAGAAGAGAGTCATAAAACGTATTGCCTCCAGAAAAGCCTATCGTCGCCAAAATAAACAGTACCGACACATACAGCCAATCTCCATTTCCCGCGAAGAACATAAGCATACATGCCACGGAGCCGCAAATCGCAAAGACACGCAAAAATGCCATCTTGCGGCGTGATAGATCAGCCATTGTTCCCAATATCGGAGACAGCAGTGCGACAAGGATCATGCCGATCGTCTGTGTAAAAGCCCAATAGCTCGTCGCCTCATGATTCGGAAGTCCTGAAGCAGCCACAGACTGATAAAAGATAGGGAGAACTGCCGCCAACATCGTTGTCGCAAAAGCGGAATTCGCCCAATCATACATCATCCAACTGCGAACCTGTTTCGAACGCATTGTTTTCCCCCTAAGCTATAACGTAACGTTGTTGAGAACGTCTTCATTTCATTGTGCGGCATGGCCTGCGCGGCGGTCAACTATTTCAATTATTAAGTTTTCATATAAGCTGCCGCATTGGTAAACATTGCTCATCGGCATAGCTTCCTTAACTAATCTAATGTATAATGAGAAAAACATTTTATTAGTACAACAAAAGCGATAAATTGTATTGAAGCTCCGTTCTCACACCCTATTTCGGATTTTACATATTCACCACCATGTACACATCTCACACCATATTTTAGTCCTATGTCAAAATAGGCAAGAAAGGGGGAAACAGTCATGAATTTAAGCCAGTTGGAAACACTAATCACCATTTCCAAGACGATGAGCTTCCGCAAGGCAGGAGAATTGCTTAACCTGACTCAACCTGCCGTGTCCGCTCAGATCAAAAGCTTGGAGGATGAGTTCAAAACGGTGCTCATTGACCGCAACCAACCTGTCACCCTGACAGACAGCGGCAAAGTATTTTTGGAGCATGCAACGCGCATCTTAGATATCGTCGACGAAGTGAAACAGAAGCTGAGTGATTTGAACCAAATTCCGCAAGGGCATATTGTTCTAGGTACAACGACTTCGATTGCTATTCAAATCCTGCCGCGGATTCTTTCCTATTTTCAGGATCAATTCCCACTCATTAAGACGACCATTATGTCCATGTCATCCTCACAGATCATGGCACATATCGAGAATGGCACCGTTGATATTGGCATCGGATATTTGAACGAACCGAATCCGAATCTGAATACGTCTGTGCTCTACTACGATTCGTTCGAACTCGTCGTCTGTCCAGACCATCCGCTGGCCAAGCATGAGCATGCAACGGTTGATATGCTGAAGGAAGTTCCGCTCATTCTATTGTCGCCTGATACTGTAGGCCGCAGGTTCGCCGAAGAAACCTTCCGCCAATACAATATCACTCCTCATATCGTTATGGAGTTATCCAGCAGTGAGGAAGTGAAGCGGATGGCCGAGTTAAATCTTGGAGCGGGTATCATTTCCAAGCTATCAGTCAGCAATGAACTGCGTCGCGGCACGCTGAAGATCGTTCAAATTCATGAACTCGAAACCGCTCATCCTGTTGGGGTTATGTATCGCTCAGGCCGTTACTTGAATTCTGCCATGCAGCAATTTTTAAATGATGTGAAGGGCATGCCTGAAACCCAGTTCATCGGTTCCGAGTAACGATAACGCTCACTTCGTAGATATGACACTACCACTCAATGAACAGGAGGGGAAGCTATGAAATTCGATTTGCACACTCATCATTTTCGCTGCGGTCATGCAGATGGCAACATCCGTGAGTATATTGAGGCGGGGATCGCCCATGGACTTCAAGTTATTGGCATATCCGATCACACGCCCTATTTCGGCCAGGATGAAGATCATCCGCATCCGAATATTACGATGGCCAAAAGCGATTTTCACAACTATGTAGACGAGGTGCTGCGCCTCAAAAAGGAATACGAAGGCCGCATCGACGTGCTGCTGGGCATCGAGTCAGATTATTTCCCTGAGCATGCGGAGACCTATCGCAAGACGCTTGCAAAATATCCGTTCGACTACATTATTGGCTCCGTTCACAGCACAAATGGCGTCAGCATTTTCAATAAAAACAGATGGAAGAAGCTAAACGCCGAGCAGCAAATTGCTGAAAAACGGATCTATTATGAGATGATTCGTGATTCTGCTCGCACAGGCATGTTTCAAATTTTAGGCCATATTGACGCCATGAAGGGCAACTATCCCCCGTTCTCGGACATTCAAGCCCCTGACATTATCGACGACACCTTGAAGGTCATTGCAGAATGCGGCGTTGCCATCGAAATCAATACATCCGGGAAAACAAAGCTGAGCGGCGGCTGGTATCCAGCGGACGCCATCTTGGAACGTGCCCTTCATTTCGGAGTCGAGGTTAGCTTTGGCTCGGATGCACATAAGCCTTCCCGCGTCGGCGAGGACTGGGAGGAAGTCCGCTCTCGGCTGAAGGACATCGGATTTACGTACTGGGTGTACTATAAAGAGAAGCAGAAACAGGTCGTACCCATTGATTAACTTGTCAGGAGGCACGACCATAGTTCGATTATTATAGTTATATATCACGCGCAACATAAAGATGCTTCTGGGGCATAAGGAACTTCATCGGGATACGAAGTTCATGCAGTGCTCTGGCTGCATCTTTCTTTTATGATACGGAGTTAAGGGCAAAAAAAAGGGACCTGTATCTCACAGATCCGTCTCAAGGGATATATATTCATCAAAAGGGGGTCTTGTTATTAATATACCCTCTGTACATTAACCAACGTTAACAGGAATATTACCATTGTGTAACAAATCATTAAGCCTGTGTTAAACCGCCCTCTGAACTGCCTTGCGAGCAGACTTCTCTGCAGAAGATCGATTCACCACAATGATCCCTGCAACAACAAGGCCAAGTGCTGCCAATGTCCCACCATTCCAAGATTCATTCAACAGCCATGCGGATAATAGTACTCCAAACAACGGAATGAGGAAGAGGAACATCGATACTTTCCCTACCTGATTATATTTCATAATCAAATTCCACAAGCTGAATCCCGCTGCCGACAAGAAGGCCAGATAGAGGAGCAGCAGCAAGGATGAGGCATCCCATTGAAAGGGAGCGAAACCAGCACGCCATGCGCCTACCAGAATAAGCCCAATTCCACCTAGAGCCATCTGGCGTCCAGTCAGCCACAATACCGGAAAATCACGCGACTCATGGCGCGCCAGCACATTCCCTATCGCACCGAACAATGCCGATAATATCAGGCACACATCACCAATGCCAAATGACATACCTGCGCCGCCTGTATTACTGAAGGTTACAATAATAACGCCCGCGAACCCCAAGCCTAATCCGAGTATCTTGCCGATTGTGAAGCTTTCACTGCGATCAACCACCCGTGCAATGACCATTTGGAAGAAGGAGGTTGCGCCAGTAATAATCGCGCCTTTCATTCCGGTACTTAAACTTAGGCCTATATAGAAGAAAATATACTGCAAAAAAGTCTGTATGACTGCAAGACGTGTGACTCGCCAGCCAACACGCCGAGACTGACCGTAATGAACCCCATCAGCTCGCGTTCCACGATTCATGCAAGCAGTCAATAGAATGAGCATAAGTCCAGCCAAAGCAAATCGATATCCTGCAAATACCCATTGTTCATAAGCCGCGTCCGAGCCAATCTTGAGTGCTTCATACCCAAGCTTAATCGCCGGCATCGCGCTTCCCCACAACAATGTAGCAATGATCGCACTTACGGTCATGCCTACAGGGTGAGTGAACCATTTCTGCGCTGTCACTGATGTATCCACCTTTCTACGTGCGGCTTCCGCCGCCTCTTGTCCATAATGCTGCGAGTAGATCATGCTCTGATCCGCTACGATCACATTAAGTTCTAGTTGAATGTGCAACAATAATGCCGCCCTAATTAGGGCGGCATCGTCATTGACCTATTCTATCCTAGCATGAATGCACGCTGACAACAATCATTTCCATCAATTATTCTTCGTTCTGATGCAGCCCGCGAAAGACCCCTGTACGCAGCTCTCGCACATACGGCTTCACCCCAGGCATATCACTCATTTCCGCAGCCCGAACAGCCTGCTCAATATCATAAGGAACACGGTGGAAATGAATAGAGAACTCACTTTGCTGTACTTGCCCGAAATAGCCCTGCAGCATCACATAAGAGGCTTGCGTCATGTCTAGCGGATTGCCGACACTGCCGCAGTTCACTAACGTATGCCCTCTAAAATGCTGCAAGAAAGCATTATGAATGTCCCCATAGATGACCACATCTGGTAATTGGCATGGGTGGAGCGGTTCCGTCAATGACGCAGTGAAATCGAACATGGCAAGGCGATTCTCTGCAGCATCCCATGGCTGTACACGAGTGAACACACTCTGTGGGGATGCATGGAACAGGCGAATATGACGCCCACTCATATTGAAGTCATAAGAGAAGGGGAGCCGTTCCAGACGGGCTAACCGCTCTGAACCAAGCCGCTGTGCATGCCAGCAGAACTGCTCGTCATCTTCAATCTGCCGAACAAGCTCATCCCAATTCCCTTTGACGATTACATCGCAATATTCAAATAACATATCAACAACTTCTGCGGGGTTTGGCCCTTTCCCCACTAAATCGCCTAGGCAGTATATTTTTTCAGCGCCTTGTCGCTGAATATCATTAAGCACGGCTTCTAGCGCCTGTAAATTCCCATGTATATCGGAAATGATAGCTATAGACTGCATGTCGCTTCGTCTCCTCCCTAATATCAGCATTATACACCCTAAGGGGATAAGCCGAATACTACTGATCATCACGAATAGCCATGTGACCCTACTAATATATCTTTGCTATGCCTCAAACGGGCTCATTATGCATAACACCTTATCCAATTGATCGCAAGGTAAGCAAGGTCCATTCCGGCGGGCATAGCAAGCGAACGGGCAGAAACGTCGTCCCCAATCCTCTGCTCGTATAAATGTGAAGTGGGCGATTCGGTCTATCTATACGCTCTAGCATGTATAATCCATCCGGATACCGCTCACCTAAAGTTGGAAGGAACAAGGGTCCCACCAGTGGCACACGAACCTGACCTCCATGACTATGACCAGACAATTGAAGATCAACTTGATAGTTAAGGGCAACCGTTCCCCAATCCGGTTCATGAGCGAGCAGAATACAACACATCTTACCCGATACCCCTTGCATTGCACGTGTCATATCAGGAATTCCTTCCAATGCGTCGTCGATTCCCGCCAGAGCGAGCACTTCATGATTCCTCCTGAGTATCACATTGTCATTCCGCAGCACGCGGATTCCTGCCGTTTGCAGCGCATTCTCCACAGCTTTTGCGCCTCTTCCCCGATAATCATGATTGCCAAGCACAGCATAGGAACCATATGGTGCTCGCAGTTGGCGTAGGATTGGTACAATCTCTGCTGGAACCACATCCCCATGATCAACAATATCTCCTGTAATGCATATCACATCCGGTTGATTGGCTTGTACATCTTGGACAATGCTCGCCAGCTTCGATTCACTTAGATGATGCCCGTAATGGATATCGGATATATGCGCTATGGTCAGACCGTTGAAAGAAGCCGGCAGTCCGTAAATATCCAGCTCAAGCTTACGCTGCCGGATATTGTTAGGCTCAATGAATCTGGCATAGCCCCCAATCGCGAAAGGCAATGTTACCACTGCCCCTACCATCATGCGCAACAAACGCCGTCTTCCCGGATTCGCAACTGTATTCGGATTCGTGTCTCTCGTCATTGGAGATTTTATAGCTATCCCCTACCTTTACCTCGTGCATTCGGTAATCGCCGATTCCTATGTATGACTATCCTGTCTCGTCCTTTTATTATGAATCAGCTCTGTATTCAATGCAAATCCTAGTGAGGGTGATTTATCCATGTTCCCATTCGTTTGGAGTAGAGAGCCTGTTTGGCTATCAGAACGTATTGTGTCACATCCCACTATTCCTATTTCGCTTCGTCTATACAACAACTGCCGACCACTATAATAGGGCCGGCAGTCCATTGCCTGTATCGATCTCCACGAATTGATTGCGCTTCCATTATCCTGGTGAATAATACTCTACATACGGCTGAGCCGCATGCTCGATTAGCGAATCTAAACGCTTACAAAACATTGAAACACTCGTTCTCCAACGCTGAAGCCTTTCCCTCTCCATGATGGAAGGCCCAATTCCGAAATGCTCCTCCATGCATTGTTCCAGCGCCTCTTCCATCATCTTCATGTCCGAGTTGGCAGCACTAAGCTTGACTATGTACGCGGTAAGGCAATCGTATTCATCGTCCGGCGCCCCAAGCGCCCGCAGTCCTAGTGGATCCCACTCGTCCACCAGCAGCTTCACCTTACTGAAGAGGCTGTTCTCGTACCAGCTGTTCGTGTCCTGTATTGGCAAATGGACTATCAACTCGGCACCCCCTAGTCATCTTCACAAGCTTCCAGCGCACATTCAAGTTGTTAACCAATACTATAATCGAAAATTCAGTTTTGGAATACAAATTTTTCTTAAAAATTTTTTGCTTCGCTTTGACTTGTTTCACGCTCATAACGCCATACGTGGATATCCGAATTATCTGTATAAAAAAACGCCCCTATTCGGGGCGCTCCTACCTTACTTTATTGCATAAACCAGCGTTTGAACATCAGCTTCGTTGTGTCTTTATTCATCTCAGCAATAGATGTCGTAAGCGGAATTTCCTTCGGACAAGAACGGACACAGTTCTGGGAATTGCCGCACCCTTCAATACCGCCGTCCTCAAGCAATTGTTCCAAGCGCTCGTCCTTATTCATTTCCCCTGTCGGATGCGCATTGAACAATCGAACCTGAGAGATTGGAGCAGGCCCGATGAAGCTCGTCTTCTCATTTACATTCGGACACGCTTCCAGGCAGACACCGCAGGTCATACACTTCGACAATTCATACGCCCATTGTCGCTTCGTCTCCGCCATACGAGGCCCCGGCCCGAGGTCATACGTACCGTCAATCGGAATCCATGCCTTGACTTTCTTCAAGGCATCGAACATGCGCTGACGGTTAATCACGAGGTCACGAACAACTGGGAACGTCTTCATTGGAGCGATTCGAATTGGCTGTTCCAGCTTATCGATCAACGCGGAGCAAGCCTGTCTAGGCTTGCCGTTAATGACCATAGAACAAGCTCCGCACACTTCTTCAAGACAGTTCGATTCCCAGCATACCGGAGCAGTTGATTTACCGGTTGCATCCACAGGATTTCGTTGGATTTCCATTAATGCGCTAATGACGTTCATATTCGGGCGATATGGGATCTCGAATTCTTCCGTGTACGGCTGCGCGTCCGGCGCATCCTGACGCGTCACGATCAACTTGACTTTTTTGGATTGAGCCACAGCTTCCGCCATCGTTATTCCCCTTTCTTCTTGTTCGCCGTATAGTCACGCTTGCGCGGTTTGATAAGCGATACGTCCACGTCTTCGTATGAAATTTCCGGTCCATCCGGGGTCCATGACGCAATAGTCGTCTTCAGGAACTGCTCATCATTGCGATCCTGGAATTCAGGCTTGTAATGTGCCCCACGGCTTTCGTTACGAAGCAGCGCACTCTTCGTCATGGCTTCCGACAACTCCAGCATATTCCACAACTGACGAGTGAAGGCTACCCCTTGGTTGCTCCAGCGAGCCGTATCCGTCATGTTGATTTTGCTGTAACGCTGCTTCAATTCCTTAATCTTGTTGATTGTATCTGCCAGCTTGTTATTGTAGCGAACGACAGTCATATTGTTGGTCATCCATTCGCCCAGTTCCTTATGGATGACGTATGCATTTTCCGTACCGTCCATCTTGAGCAAGTCCTCATATTGGGATGTTCTCATCTTTGCTTCACGTTCAAATACGCTTGCCGATACATCCTCTGTCGCTTTGCTCAAACCGCGGACATACTCTACTGCTTTTGGTCCGGACACCATGCCGCCGAAGATCGCTGACAACAGCGAGTTCGCTCCAAGACGGTTCGCTCCGTGGTACTGGTATTCACACTCACCTGCTGCGAACAAGCCCTTGATATTTGTCATCTGGTTGTAGTCGACCCACATGCCGCCCATTGAGTAATGCACAGCAGGGAAGATTTTCATTGGTATCTTGCGCGGGTCGTCACCCATGAATTTTTCATAAATTTCAATAATTCCGCCGAGCTTCACGTCCAGCTCCTTCGGATCTTTATGCGACAGATCGAGATAGACCATGTTCTCGCCGTTGATGCCCAGCTTCTCATCTACGCACACATGGAAGATTTCGCGAGTCGCAATATCACGCGGTACGAGGTTCCCGTAAGCCGGGTATTTCTCCTCAAGGAAGTACCATGGCTTGCCGTCCTTATACGTCCAGATACGACCGCCCTCACCGCGAGCCGATTCAGACATAAGACGGAGCTTGTCATCTCCCGGGATAGCTGTCGGGTGAATTTGAATGAACTCCCCATTCGCATAACGAACGCCTTGTTGATACACTGCGCTGGCCGCAGTCCCCGTATTAATGACCGAGTTTGTTGTTTTGCCAAAGACAATCCCTGGTCCACCTGTTGCCAAAATAACGGCATCCGCAGCGAAGTGCGTAATATTCATGCTGCGCAAGTCCTGCGCTGTAATGCCTCGGCATACGCCTTCATCATCCACGATGGCAGAGAGGAATTCCCAATGCTCATACTTCGTTACAAGCCCCTCTGCCTCCCAGCGGCGCACTTGCTCATCAAGCGCATACAACAGCTGCTGGCCCGTTGTAGCTCCAGCAAATGCTGTACGGTGATATTGCGTCCCGCCGAAGCGGCGGAAGTCAAGCAAGCCCTCTGGCGTACGGCTGAACATAACGCCCATACGATCCATCAAGTGGATGATGCCAGGCGCTGCTTCACACATCGCTTTTACAGGAGGCTGGTTCGCCAGGAAGTCTCCCCCATATACCGTGTCATCGAAGTGCTCCCAAGGGGAATCCCCTTCACCCTTCGTATTTACCGCGCCGTTAATTCCGCCCTGCGCACAGACGGAGTGAGAACGTTTCACTGGAACTAATGAAAAAAGGTCGACGTGAACGCCTGCTTCCGCTGCTTTGATCGTTGCCATAAGACCAGCAAGTCCTCCGCCAACGACGATAATGTTCTGTTTTGCCATAATGCGTCACCCTCCCTTAACCTATGAATGGAATAATTGATTGAACCGCTTCTGCCGCTTGGAACTCAGCAGAACGGAATCCGAATAACGACAATGTGAACATGACTGCCATAATAATGAACAAGCCCATGCAGATTTTTGCGGATACATTTTGTGCGCGTGGACCAACCGTAATGCCCCAGCTTACGAGGAAAGCCCACAATCCGTTCGTAAAATGATAGGATGCAGAAATCGCACCGACCAAATATATGATAAACATAATTGGAGAAGTAATAATGTCATGCATGTATGTGCCAAGCTGCTCATGCGTAATATTGCCAAGCGCAATCTGAACACGTGTTTCGTACACATGCCATGTGACAAATACGAATGTAATGACCCCTGTTATCCGCTGCATCAAGAAAGCTACGTTACGGCCGTAATTATAATTGCCTACGTTGTTCTTGGATGTGTACGCAATGTACAACCCATATACGCCGTGATACAGAAGCGGAAGCCAGATGCCAAACAATTCTAGGAAAAATATAAGCGGCAATTCATTCAAAAATTTGACACTGCCCTGAAATGCTTCCTTCCCGCCATCGAACGCAGCGTAGTTCGTCAGCATGTGCTCGACAATGAAGAATCCGAGCGGAATAATTCCAAGAAGCGAGTGCAGCTTGCGCGAGTAAAAATATCCTCGTTTCATAAGCGTGCCGGTTCCCCTTTCCATTTGTGTCCCAGTAGATTTTGGTAATAAACATCCTCATTTTACCTGTGCATGTCGAAAGCGTCAATAATTTGTCACAACGAAAAACCACTGACATGACGCAATTGTTACCGCTTTCGACAACATTCGCGGTTCTTCCTGCAAACCGCTCTTCTGTAGTTATGTGAACAACTTGTGACACTACCATGTTACTCCTAATCCCCTTATAATGGAATTGCAATGTTTTTATATCTTTTATAACTAAAACGCATAAGAAGCCATTCATTTTTGCGCTTAGCTCACCATTCATATCGTAGGAGGCTATGAAATATGCTCGATTTGTTAGAATCATTCGCAGCGGTTGTGGAACTGACGAGCTTGAATCAAGCAGCGAAGCGGTTGAATATCTCTCAGCCGGCTCTATCCAGGCAAGTAGCGAAGCTTGAGGAAGAGCTGGGTGTAGAGCTGTTTATCCGGAATGGCAAGCGGCTGGAGCTAACGCGCGTTGGCCAGCTCACGTACGAATTTGCAATCGATATTCGCAATCGTCAGCTCGATTTCTTGAAGTCCATTGCGTCCTTCAAAGCAGAAGGCCAATCGTCCATCACTATTGGGGCCAGCTTAACCACACTGCAGACGACACTGCCGCTGTTCATCTCCTCCTTCGTCGAGAAGCATCCGGACGCAAGACTCAAGGCAGTTACCGGCAAGACGCATGAAATCATCTCGCTTGTCCGCGAACAATCCATTGATCTTGGCATCGTCGCCGATGCGATTCGTGAGCCAGGGTTGATGTGTATTCCATTGTTTGCGGATCATCTTCAGTTGGTGCTGCCACGCCGTCATCCACTTGCCAGCATCCGCAATTGGACGATGTCCCGCTTGGACGGTCTGCCTATGCTTCTCTTCTCTAAGGGAACCTGGTACCGCAAGCTTATCGATGATCTATTCCGCCGATACCGCATCATGCCTGATATTCGCATGGAGATCGATTCCTTCGAAGCGATAGTTCGCTTGCTCACGACCTGTCATGCAGCTGCTTTGCTGCCACGCTCCTATCTTCGGTTGGAATGGCTCAAGGATAACGATCTGATTGCCGTACCCCTGAAGGAATTGAGGCAAACCGAACGTGTAACTTCCATTGTATATGGGGAACAAGCACTGCTGAGTCCTATCGCTACGCAGTTTATTGAGGAAATTATGGAAGCAGCATCATTATCACAGCTAGGGAAATAGTCATGGATAGAAAGGAAAAAGGAGGATTACACTCGTTTGCTGTCGAATGGAGTAAGATTAGACAAAAAACATTCTCAACTAGGGGAGAATAAGGAGGAAATGGAAACCATGGTTGTATGTAATCGTTGTGGCAAGCCAATCAACGACAATGAGCCCCATCAGTGCAGCGCAGGGGCAGGGGCTGCCTCGTCGCAGCATGCTAGTTCCGCAGCAGAGGCATCTGTACAGCAAGTATCCGCCACTGCTGAGACAGCGTCCCACAAGACACCAGGCAGCACTGTACCTGAATGGGCCAAGTCAATTGACAGCAAGAATATCCTTCAACTGCTGAAGAATCCGGCAAGTGCTCGCAATCTTGCAGTCTCTGATTGGGTGTATGCGGTCATTGCCGCGTTAGTCTCCGCACTGGCCTTTGCCTTGTTCGGCTACACGCTCTTTGGAAGCTTGTTCGCTTCACTAATGGGTCCACTTAGCTTATTAGGCGGTTCAGGTTCTCTGACCCCGCCATTTAGCTTTTTCATTCAATTGTTCATTTATCAGATTATTGGATTGGCCGCACTCTTTATTAGTATTTGGTTCATTAGCCGTTGGAAGGGCAGCAAGCCGCTTGATTTGAAGACGACATTTGTCCAATTGGCTGCTATGCAAATGCCTTTCGGCTTAGGATTTGTGCTCGCATTCCTTCTCGCGATCATTGGTTTCAGTTCATTAGCTGTTGCAGTAGCAGCATTCACTTGGTTCGTATCCGTTATTCTGGTCACGACCGAAGCAATGGAGCAGACAGAAGTTGTACGTCCGAATCGCTTTCTGTTCATCACAGCAAGTATGGGTGCCTACTTCTTCCTGACTTATATCGTATTCAAAATTGTAGTCATGTAGAGCCATTTTACATAAGCAATAAGCCTGCAGTTGTCGCTTATCCATACAAGCGATGACTGCAGGCTTATTTGTGACCTTCTATGGCAAGGGATGCTTTACGATTTTTTATCGTTCCCCTTCAACATAAATGCTTCTTCAAAATCTTCGATTTGCGTATTCGTACCGATCATAACCATAATATCTTTCTCATCAAGCACATCTTCGGCTGATGGTGCAATAATAATGCCTTTCGGCTTATTCAGCGCCACGATGCTGCACCCGAACTTAGCTCTTGGATTCACATCCTTGAGCGCCATTCCTTGCATGCAGCCAGGCACGCTCAGCTCTGCAATGGTATATTCCTTGGACAATTCAATGTAATCCAGCAAGTTCGGTGATACAAGTTGGTGAGCTACGCGAATGCCCATATCCCGCTCTGGGTAAATAACCCTGTCCACACCGATCCGCTCCAGAACACGTCCATGCAATTCGGAAAGTGCTTTGGCGACAACCTTCTTCACGCCAAGTTCCTTCATCTGAATACTAACCAGAATGCTCGTCTGAATATCGTCACCAATGGCTACGATCGCACAATCGAAGTTACGTATGCCGAGTGAGCGCAGCACCTCTTCATCTGATGCGTCCGCTACAACTGCATGGGTTACGAAGCCCATAACATCCCCAATTACTTCCTCATCTTTATCAATGCCTAGCACCTGGTGTCCAAGCTTTACTAGCTCCTTCGCGAGACTCGAACCGAAACGTCCCATCCCGATCACTGCAAACTGCTGCAACTCCATATCCCTGTATACTCCTTCGTCCGTTACAATCTAACTTGCTTATCCTATCGTTATTTTTCCTTCTGGGTGTCGGTATAATTCCCGCTCATTTTTCGGGCCTAACGCATAAGCCAACGTTAATGGACCAAGACGGCCTGCAAACATCGTCAGGCTCAGCAGCACTTTTCCGATATCTGATAAATCCGCCGTCAATCCCATTGATAACCCTACCGTTCCGAAGGCCGATGTTGTATCGAATAATATCATCAGGAAGCTATGATCTTCTGTTGTCGACAATATCATCGATACGATAATGACCAAGAACAATGACAGCAGCGTTAGTGTAACTGCTTTGAAGATACGATCCTTGGCGAGTCGATACCGGTAAATGACGATATCTTCTTTCCCGCGAATCATAGCAAATACGGCTCCGATGAGAATGGCGAACGTCGTCGTCTTAATACCACCACCAGTGGATCCTGGTGATGCCCCGATGAACATCAAAAGAACCATAAAAAATTGCGAGGCTTGGCGCATGGCTCCGATGTCAATCGTATTCGCTCCAGCGGTACGCGGGCTGACCGACTGGAACAGGGATGCCCAGAGCTTCTCCCAGCCATTCAAACTGCCTAACGTGCGTGTATTGGTAAATTCAAATATAAATATAACGACCGTTCCGATTACAATGAGCAATCCCGTCATCGTTAACACGATCTTCGTATGCAGAGACAACTTGCGAGTACGCTTGTATTCCACCAAATCGGACAAGACGATAAATCCAATCCCGCCAAGGATAATAAGCAGCATCGATACCAGGTTAATAATAGGGTCTCCGACATAACTGGTTAAGCTCGAAAACGGCCCACTGACAGAGCCGAACAAATCAAAGCCTGCGTTATTGAAAAAAGAAACAGCATGGAAGATACCGAAATAAATGGCCTTGCCTAGCGGAAGATCAAATGCCCATCGCACGGAGAACAGTACAGCTGCCGTCCCCTCGATACATACCGCAAACAAGATCACTTTACGGATAAGGCGCACGATGCCTTCCATGCTGCCCTGATTAAGCGCTTCCTGTAATATAAGCCTTTCCTTCAGCGATATCTTCTTCTTCAGTGCTAATGCGAACAGCGTTGCCATTGTCATGAATCCAAGCCCACCAATTTGGATAAGCAGCATGATGACCACCTGCCCGAATACGGTAAAATGAGTGCCCGTATCCACCACAATGAGCCCCGTCACACAAGTTGCTGACGTTGACGTGAACAATGCATCGAGGAATGGCAGCGGAATCCCATCCGCATTTGATATCGGAAGCATGAGTAGAAATGCGCCCAATAATACAATTGCTGCAAACCCTACAACCAGAATTCGCGGTGGTGTCAGATTGAATCGAATGGCCTTTTTTGTTCCCTCCACGGGAGTCACCTCTTTTTTCCCCACGAAAAAAAGCACTGGAAATCCAATGCTATCGCTGGTATCCTGACGTACATGCCTACGAGGTTAGCTGTCGGATTCGGGCACGTTCAGGCTGCCCTAATCGCAAGTGGATTCTATGCATCCACAACTGCGATATTCACCCCATTTATCGGGTCCCCCGCTTTCGTTCATTCACGAAACTCGGCTTGTATGCAATTCATAACGAGATTATATACGTTTCCCCTGCAGCATACAAAGTCAAGGAATGAACAAATTAACCAGAATAAGACGAAAAACTTGAATAAATAGCGCTTACAATCCCCTATTTTCTTCAATTGTATTCAAAACACTCATTATCGCTAGGTGTTTCTTCATTTTCTCTGCTGGACTTTACAAAGTTGAAGTGGATAAAATGAACAAATAAGCAACCATACGCTAAATGTGTGATGGAATGGAGGTTCCAACATGTCCTATGTATCCAAGCCGCTTCTTCTTTCTTCTATGGCCGGATTTCTATTATTCCTCATTGTTCAGGTATTCATTCCCTTTCAACAGACAGAAGCCATGATGGAATCAGCAGCCAGCCAATCCCTCTTAACCAAAGAAAAAGCAGCGCAAAAGGCACTCACATTTGTACAGGACTTGAAACAGTTCCATATTTCAATTACGCCTGAAGAAGCTACTGCACCAACCGTCATTTATCGCAGTCAATCAACGGTTTCCGGCTACATGAGCAAGGAGAAGCTGACCGCTTCATTTCAGAAATGGGAACCATCCAGCCCCTATGATACTTTTCAGGTATTATTGAATATGAATCGAGCTGGAAAATCCGGTGTCATGCGCATTGACGTTCACATGACAAGCGGTCGTATTATTGGATTCGAATGGGAGGAGAAGCCTCCTATCACCTCGAACTTAGACGGGGTGACGGGAAACCAGGTGGATATGGCGTCAGCAGAAAATGAGGAGACTGCCTTGGATCCAGTGAACCGTAAGAAGCTTGCTGATACACTTTTGAAACACATGGGATGGAATCCTGCCCAATTAAAACTCATTGATTCATCGTCAGAGCTAGACACGGTTGAGTATAACGTGCCTGAAGCACGACTAGGTGAAGCTGCATTGAATGTGAAGGCCGTCTTCTCCCAAGATCGTATTGTCATGCTGAAGCCCTTCTGGGTTATCCCGAACAGCTACCTAGCTGAAGAACTACATCAAACGAAGACCGCATCGTCCATTTACAATATCGGCTATATGTGGATGACGATCCTACTAAGTGCATGTTCACTGATCGCTTGCATCGTCTACCGTCATGGCCTGAAGTTCGGATCGAAGACATTGTTCGCTCTTACTGCCGTCTCATGCGGAATTTCTCTGCTGCATCTATGGAACGTGCTTCCGGGTCTCTTCGCTCTGGAACTCCGTACCCCTGTGGACGGGGTGAATATGGGGCTGTCCTTTGCCATTCAAGCCGCAATTACAGTAATTCAAGGCGTTATCCTCTACTTCTCTCTCCATGCAGGAAAGCGAGCATGGGAGTTGTCTGCGTACAGAGATGTACTGCCTACATGGAGTGACCGCGCATTTGGCGGCAAGCTCACACAAGCATTATGGATCGGAATCGCGTACACAGGCGTATTGCTCGGCATGCAAACAGTTGTATTTTTCATTTTGGAATCAGGGTTTCATGCGTGGTCATCGACCGATGCCTCACAATCACCGCTCAACCTGCGAATTGCACCACTGTTCCCTCTTCTAGCTTGGGTTGCAGCTATTTCGGAGGAAGGGATATATCGTTTGTTCGGGGTTGGACTGCTGAACCGATTGTTCCGCAACCCATGGTTAGCCGGGATTATCCCTACCCTTGTATGGGCGTTCGGACATGTCACCTATCCAATCTATCCGTACTACTCTCGGCCGGTAGAGCTCCTGTTTATCGGCATGTTCTTCCTGTTCATTATGCTGAAGCATAGCTGGTGGACGGCCATGTTCGCTCACCTTATGCTCGACAACTTCTTAATGTCCCTGTCATTCATGCTTGATGGAACAATAGTCGGTTTCCTAATCGGTCTTGTGTACCTCCTTTCTCCAATTGGGATTGTATATGCGCTTGCGAAGATTCATCGCAACCAAGATCACGCTAGAGCGATCACGACATGGACATAAACATCAACACCGTTGAATGCAATTTAATCCATTTGTTCGTACAGAAATAGAACGAGTACATGAGCATATCTCCATACCCTATCATTTTGAAAAGCCAAGGGCCGTTCATATCGAAGGACGCATGTACGTAATGCGCCTCATCGAAGGAACGGCCCCGTTTATTTCTCATTATTACTTATTTCTTCTCAATAAATTTTTTCGCTTCCTTCACTGCCGTATCTAGCGCTTTCTGTGCATCTTCACCCAGCATGACTGAATCAACTGCAGTAGACAGGTGACGATTCATCTGGTTCCAGTTGCTGTTGAGCAAGAAGGCTGGCGTGTTGTCGGAACGCTCCAGCATGCGATAGAACGGTGCGTACAGCTCGGATGTATCCAGCTTCATTCCTTGCACGACGCTCTTACGAATCGGCAGGTCAGCATCGCTCTTCATCTTAACAGCTTCTTCCGAAATAAAGAACTTCACGAACTCCCATGCCAGATCCTTCTGCTTCGATTGCTTCGCAATCGATACTGCACTTACCGAAATTACGCCTTTCACAGGCTTGCCAGGGAACGCTGGCATTTCAACAGTCCCGAAATCAACCTTCGCTTCCTTAAACCCGTCTAGTGGCCATACACCGCTCTCCCACATTCCGATTTTACCAGCTTTGAAGATGTCGTTACCGCCAAGCTGCGTTTTTCCTCCTACGAGGACTCCGTATCCGTCCTTCACCATATTCCCGAACATTTGAACAGCCGCTACCGTATCCGGCCCGTTCATAATGCCTTCAATCGTCTTGCCGTCTTCGCTGATGAAGCTGCCCCCATTACTCCAGATAAATCCTTGCAGATCATACGGGTCGTTCTCAGCACGGACACCGAATCCATACTGCTTCTTCGATTTATCTGTCAGCTTCGTTGCAATATCCTTGAAGTCATCCCATGTCCAGCCATCTTTCGGATATGGGACTCCCATTGCATCGAACACTTTCTTGTTGTAATACATAGCCCGTGTCGTGAAGCCCGCAGGCATACCATACGTCTTGCCATCTACCTTCACATAATTGAACAAGCCATCATATATATCGTCTAATTTCAGGCTTGCATCTTTCTCCGTAAAAGCATCCAGCGGCTCCAAGTTTGAATGGTATGTTGGGAAATCCCACATCAACATCACATCAGGCGGGTTGCTCGCACCGAACGATGCCGCCAGCTTCTGATCGAAGCCGTCTGCATAAGGTTCAATTTGTACTTTGACACCTTGATGGGATTTTTCGAACGCCTTCGCGATATTTTCTTGAACCTTCAGCTTCTCGCCAGTATCCCATGTTGCAAAACGCAAAACGGTCTGTTTCCCCTTGTCTCCTCCGGAGGAGGAACCTTGTTCTCCAGATCCTCCGCCACAGCCAGCAAGCATAAGTGCAAAGACCGTTAACAGAATAACCAATCTTGACGTTCTCTTCATTTTGCACATTCCCCCCAAATGATTGCATCTCAAGCATACCTTCACTTTAAAGACAATAAAGCGTTTTCAAAACGGCGAATTGTTCCGAATATGGGGTGATTTTGTTCGGTGGAAGGGCGTAATATCGTACGCTCTTCGTCATTTTTGAGCAACATGTTCTCCCTTTTGTCCGCTTCGGTATTGACTCGGTGTCATTCCACAGCAGCGCTTGAACCATTTGCTAACATATTTTCCATCCACCATACCGATCCGCTCCGCGATATCCTGCAGCGTCATCGTAGTATTCAGCAGCAAATCCTGTGCCGTCTTCAGCCGCATACGGTATAAGAAGGAGACAAAATTCTCTCCTGTTACCTTCTTGAATAAAGTACTGAAATGACTTCGACTCAATCCAACTCGATGTGCTACATCACTGACGGACCAAGGCTCACTCACATTCTCTGCTACCAAGAGCACCGATCGCATCACCGTTTCCGGCCATGAATTGACTCGCAGCTCAAATTTACGCTCCAACTCCGCCGCTCGGTGCAGCTCCTGAACCGCCTCCAGCCAGCCGTCCATGCCCTTTAACGGGCCACGACTGCTCCAATGCAGCTGCGGACAAGATGCTTTGCTCTCTTTCAACAGCCGTTCCACCTTCAGGCGAGCTGTAGGACGATAGAAATAGAAACATCGATCTACACCGCAGGGAATATAGGCGCACGGCCCTTCCGTTTCTTGCAGCAGCTTATCGCCAAGATACTTCCAGTACTCCCCTCCACGGTTGGATGACTTGATAGCAGCAGGGAGCGATTGCTCGGAACTGTCGAATATTTTGACCAATATAACCTCATGAGGTTCATTCAACCAAAACCATTGCGTCTCCCAGCGCAGCTTCAGCTCTCCTTGGAAGTTGTTGCGGAAACCGCATAACCAGGCATAGAACGCCGCATTCCACTGTGCATCCTCTTCGTTAGAATCTGCACTACGAACCGCTTGAGGAGGCTCCGAATTCCCCGCCAGCTCTTCCTCGAACTTTTGAAGATAATAAGCCAGTTCCTCATCTTCGAAGGCCGTTTTCAACAAATAGCCGGAAGCTCCAAGCATCATTCCCTTTGTGCATATTCGAAATCTCGATGACAGCTCAGCAGCAAGACCCGAGTATGCGGCGACTTTTCCTTCACTCGCTTGGCGAGTTCAATTCCATCCATCTCCGGCATCACGATATCTGTAATGACAACCTCCGGCTCATGGAGAAGGAATGCTTCCCATGCCTTCTGACCATTTGGGGCATCGGCTACGACTACCATGTTGAATCTGCTCCAATTTACCGTTGCCATCAAGCCTCTGCGAACAATGCTCTCATCATCCGCGATCAGCACTTTAATAGGGTTGTCTGTCATTGGATTCTTCCTCCTTTTTGGGCCAGCGTATCGCAATCGTTGTACCGCTTCCTAACTGGGATTCGATGCTTAATCCATACTCGGAACCAAAGTGCAGCTTGAACTTCTGATCCACATTGTACATCCCGAGACCATGTCTCTGATTGTGGTCTTTCGGAGCTTGCAGCAAGGAGATTCGACGCTCTTCGCTCATCCCTTTGCCATTGTCCGATAAGGTTAAGCGCAGCTCTGACCCAGTATCTACTAGGCGGAGTATTATTGTCCCATACCCATCCTCGAAGGCGTAGAAAAAGATATTCTCAAACAGCGGCTGTAAGCTCATACGCGGGATGACTGCTCCCAGCGCACTTGGAGCAATTTCAGACTCATATATAAATTCACCTTCATAACGAACCTGCTGGATTTGCAGAAAATGATCAATAAGCTCCAGCTCTTTCGATATCGGAACCAGTTCACGCGTCACGTCTAAGTTAGCTTCTAACACGATCGTTAAGTGTGCGATCATTTTCCTTATATCATCATTGCCCTGCAGCCTAGCCTTCCACTGTATGGAGTTCAACGTATTGAACAATAAATGGGGATTGATCTGATAATGAAATGCTCGCAATTCGGCTTCCTTCTTGAGCTGCTCCTTAGCCGCTATTTCCTTCACAAGCTCTTCGATCTGTCCGATCATCTTATTGAAGCTATTCGCAAGCGTCCCCAGCTCATCCTCATCCTGAACTTGGATTCGGGTCTTCAAGCGACCAGCTCCTGCGGAATTCATCGATTCCTTGATCCGCTTAATTCTGCCCGTTACACGAGTGGAGAACAAGTAGGCAAGCAGAAGAGCGAGAAAGCCTGACAAGCCTAAACCAAGTAAGGTATAAGACTTAATAACACTTGATGGCTGATTAAAATATTCATAAGGAAGTCTAGCTTCTATTGTCCAATCATTTATTTTCAAGTTCTGCTTCCACACGATATCATTTTCTTGCGCAGTATAATTGCTCGGGGAGTGATAGATCGTCTGACCACTTGCACTTTGCACCGTCACAATCGACTTCGTATCCTGTTCGAACATACGGAACAGTTCGATCAGCTTATCTGCCTTCATTTCAATAAGGATTTTGCTGTCCTGCAAGGGCCCTGTCTGATTACGGATCGGCACAACCAAGCCAAGCAGCTTCTGATCCGGTGTATCCTTCTCATCGCGATAATGCAGCGGAGGGTAGAATCCTGCCCAATACTCTCCTGCATGATCGGTAGGGATCCGCTTCCACCATGGCTGTTCAAACAGGACATCCACATTCAAGATACTGTCCCCGTAATAATAGCCGGATTTCGTAATAATGAAAATCCCTCGGTCATGCAGCCTTTTAAGCGCTTTCAGGAAATCTTCCATGTTGTTCTTGTCCTGCACCTGCGAATACGTCTTTGGAATCTCTGCATTGATGACGCTCTTATATGGATTAAGCAAATACGAATAAATATAACCAGCAATCATGCTCATCTGATTTAATTCCGTATCCAGCTGATACTGCAGCTGATTAACACTGTTCTGACCGTATTTGCCGAACTGCTCTTGCAGAAGGCGTGAGGATTGTTGATAAGATAGCACGCCCTGGATCATGAGCGGAAGCAGTGATGCTGCCAAGAAGAACAGCACGAGCTTTAAGCGAAGGCTTCGCCTCGGATTGGGCGGCATATTGGCCATCCATTGCTGTAGTCGATGTAAGACACCCGATTGTGTCACATGGGTTAATCCAGTAAGAGTTTCACGTGGCTCTGCGATAGGAATCATCCCCTGTTGCTTATTGGACTAGTCATGATGTGGATGAGCGTTGATGTATCAGAAGTGTATCATAACCAATTTTAATCTGACAATGGAGACGGAAGCACCGATTTGTCCTCATCAAGAAGCGATTAGGCGGGGAGATCTCAAAGAAACAAAACGGCTCCCTTACGCGCTAAGCGACAGGGAGCCTGTTCCACCTCGTCTATTGAGCTGGCTGCATTACATATTCATTCGCTAGAATGAGGAACACACTCGACGTCCACGTAAATGCCCGATCGCGAAGTCCGCACCCTGTCCGTGCATCGAAATTCTCTGCCATGCCGCTGCGAGCAGCCATGCGGCAGAATCGTGTCGCTGCTTCTTGCGCCACTCCCCGCTCCCCACTGCGCTGCAATCCGTCGATCAGCAGCATCATGACTGGAGCCCAGATAGGACCAAGCCAATAGCCGTCCGGTTCATAGAACGGACTGTTCAGGCTTTCTGTGGAGAATCCATTCGGACTGAAGAACCGCTCTTCATCGGCAACTGCCTTCACAAGCGCTTGGCGCACCGATTCTGGAAGACGATCACCTAGCAAGATCGGCATAAACGGAATCAAGCTGTCTCCTTCCGCCGGCTCATGTGTACCTGAACGAACCGCCTTGAACTGGCCGTCATGCCAGAAATGCTCCAGCATGCGTCCGAGCAGGCCATCCGCAGCATTGCGCCATTCCTGCGCCTCGTATGGCTTGCCCAATTGATCGGCAATCTCCGCAAGAACCTCGAATTGGATAGTTAAATAAGCAGATAAATCCGGACTCTCAATAGGTCCCACACTGCGGAAAATCGTGCTATTATCCCAGCCGCTGTCATTGCCATGATTGTACTGAGGTATCCCGTCCCGATCATCATCACGGCAATTCATCCACCATTTGCTCCACTGTGCAAGCGGTCCATAGATTTCACGTAAGCGATCGGCATGGCTGAACCACTTATTACGCTCCATCATCCAGCGCAGCGACCAGCCATGGATAGGAGGCTTGCAGCAATTCCACAAGACGTACTTGTCATTGACGAAGTCCGGAAGCTGACCAGATTCATCCTGCTTGTCGAACATGATCATGAACTGATCCCAAGCCAACTCTGGCTGATTCGCCGCGAGCGCCATTGCATTAAAGCAATGATCCCAGCTCCAAATGTTCGTCATCCAATTTTTCGACATGTACATCGCGGGACGAGACAAATGTCCGGCCTCAGGCACCACACAGGACCATGTGATATATGCAGCCAAGATGCGCGCCTCTTCCAACTCTTCCAAGGAAGCAGGCAGACTCTTATCGAGCCATACAGCAAATTCCTGCTCTACTCTAGCAAGAGCTTCGTCAAAGGAAACCAGCGACTCGAAAGGACGAATGGATGGCGGCTCTATCCGATACTCTTCAAGCATTAGCTCCGCTTCAGCTGCTTTGTCTTGATTATCCCCACCTGGGAAGCATTCCACCACCGCATATTTGCATCTGGAACGTTCCCATGGAGCATCGACCGTAAGCTTCCCTTGAAGCGAAGTCAACATAAAGCGCATTTCCGTAGTAAAATGATTCACCTCGTAACGTCCATCCTGACGTGGAAGCACATAATCATAAGTACCCGCAACTAATGTCAGACGGATTCCCGCTTCGCGCACACGTATCCGTATCGCTCCCGGCTCCGGCAGGCATAGTTCTGCTTTTCCTTGTCCGCCTTCTCCAATAAGGGTTAAGGAGGATGGCGCACTATGAACCGAATAAGGTACAACCTCGCCACCAGCTACCAGCTCTAGGCGGAATACTGCACCGCTCGTCTCGTCACCACCACGAACGGTACGCAAAAACAAGCCTTCCTCTCGCTTGCCATACTGCGGCAAATGCGATACCGTCAGAAAAGATCCAAATCGGCTAAATGGGATATGCTGAATATCAAATGTAATCATTGCCGACATCCTTTACTCCTTTTCTGGCAGGCCATTCGCCTGTCCCGTCTTCTTCAAGTAAGCTCGCCATGTAATGCACCATTCAGCCGGATCATCCAGCGATTCCTCGATATTCCGATGTACCGTGCTGCGATGTGGTGCTGACTTGACGATCTCCGGTACGCTGCGAGCTTCTTCTGCGATATGGGCTAACGCTTGAATATATTCATCCAAGTCATCCTTGGAGTATGATTCCGTTGGCTCCAAGGTGAATGGCTGCGGTACAATATAAGGATGATGACTCGTCCAGTAATGTAAGCCGAAATCACACATTCTGCGCTGAATGTCTTCGGTCGTTACTCCTGTCTCACGCGTCAGCTGCTCCCAGCTATAGCGTACCTGCTCAAGCCGTCCCCCTTTGACATATGGAGCGCTTGCGCCAGAAATCTGTAATATTTTATGGTACAAATAGTTATTGTTCAATACCGCAATTTCCGCAACATCCCGCAGTCCTCTTGCCCCCAAGCTGCGGATCCAAGCATACGCCCGAACAATCGTCTGCGCAACACCATGGAAGCTTCTGACCTTGCCAATGCTCAGCTCTTGATTCGAGCGCAGCAGGAATTGATCGCCAACACCCTCAACAATTGGGCCTGGCAAAAATGGCTTTAGCTGCTCCGTAACGCCCAGAGCGCCTGCCGCAGGGCCGCCGCACATATGAGGCGCCGCGAACGTCTTGTGCAGATTGAAGAAGCACATATCGAATCCCGCTTCCTTCGCACGAGCAATGCCAAGAAGGCCGTTCGCGTTAGCTTGGTCGTAATAGCAAATGCCCCCTGCCGCATGTACAATGTCCGTGAACTCTTTAATGCGTGAATTAAAGATCCCTGTATCTTCAGGATTCGCTACCACGAAGCCTGCTGTTCGATTCGATACCACCTGCTTGAGCTTCTCAATATCCGGGAATCCATCCTCGTCCGGATGTAGGGTAATGATCTTATATCCCTTCACCGCTGCGGTTGCTGCTTGAGAAGGATGAGAGAAGATCGTTGTAATAATCTCATCGCGCTGCCTGCCTTCTCCATTCGCCTCATGATACGCACGTACGATGGAGGCCATTGCGAACAATGCTTGTGTTCCGCTTCCAGGCTGGAAGGAGAAGGCGTCCATGCCCGAAATCTCACGCATTGCCTCATCCAGTCGATAGGTGATTTCCAGCATTCCCTGTACCGTGCTTACATCCTGCAACGGATGCAGCTCCGTCAGCTGCGGATTGCGAACGAGCAGTTCATTGACGCGCGGAATATATTTCATCGTGCAGGTTCCCTGACCGATTTCTACATTTAGATCGCTGCCGAGTGTCTCCTGCGACAAGCGCAAGTAATGCCGAAGCACCTTGGCCTGACCGATCTCAGGCAGCTGCGGCGCTTTGGCTCGCTGCATCGAGGCTGGAATGCCTGATACGACGTCACCAACAGCTTCGACAAGCTCCTGCTCCGCTTCTGGAACGAGAACGCCCCGTTCTCCTTCTCGATGCAGTTCAAATATTACCGGTTCATCCCATTTCGCTTGATGAAATTGTCTAACTGTACGATCCTTCCGGACGATTGTTTGCATCGCTTGTCACACCCCCTCTGCCATATTCACTGTCTCCGAACTCCCTGCTGCAGCTACTCCTGCAAGCAAGCCATTGTCCTGCTCAGCATCCGCACTTAACACAGCTCGAAGCTCTTCCACCAATTGATCGATCTGTTCCTTCGACATGACCTCAGTGACACAGAATAACGCGCTCTGTCCAAGTTCAGGGAACGTACCGGACAAATCCAGACCGCCAAAGATGTTCTTGGTAAGCAAGTATTCATTGATCTCACACACCGTTTGGCCTGTTGCGGTAAAGTCAATGACGAACTCCTTGAAGAAGGAATTTGCATAACGCAGATTTACGCCAGGCAATGCGTTCAATGCATTCGCTGCATAGTGGGATTTCTGCATAATTGTCTCGCCAACTTCGCGCATGCCATGTGGGCCAAGCAAGGCCAAATATACGCCTGCCGTAATCCCCCATAGTGCCGTCTGTGTACCTACTGACTCCTTGCCCTGCTCGCGCTGTGCGAAGGAGGTACGTTCATAGGCAACGTCACCGAAGCCATACTCGCCTTCTACAACGGTCGGCACGATGCCGAACAGGCGGGATGGGTATTCCATGACGAACCGCTCGTCATCATGAGTTGCGATAAAGCCAGACTGGCCACCGCCATAGTTCATACGAATACCGAGCGGCTGCAAATCGCCACATACGATATCCGCGCCATAGCCGCTTGGCGGCGTCAGAACCCCAAGTGATATCGGATCAACGCCTACTACGCTGATGGCCCCATATTCATGAGCTAAGCGGCTAATTTCCTCGCCTTGCTGCTCAATAACGCCGAAATAATTCGGATTTTCTATATAGACAGCTGCCGTCTGATCAGACAGCTTGCTCTTCAGATCGTTCAAATCCAGAAGCCCGCTATCCGACTCGGCTTGAACTGTGATGACTCGGATTTGTGGATGCAAATAGTTTTCAATAATCATGCGCTTATCAGGGCAGAGAATCTCCGGCACGAGCACCTCTGTACGCCCTGTCATTCGGGCAGCCATCCGAAGTGCGGTAGAAGCAGCCTGCGGCCAATCGAATGTTGGTACGTTGACGACATCCATATCAACTAGTTCAGCGACAAGACTCTGGTATTCGAACAAGGCCTGGAATCGTCCATGATCCTCGTAAGGCTCTCCCGCGTAGGCTGTCACGAATTCCGACCGTTGATTGATCTCATCGCATACAGCAGGCACGAAATGCTGCCAGCAGCCTCCACCCAAGAAGCTAGTTGCCTGCGAAGTACTCACATTCGCCGCAAGCAGTCGTTCAATATGACGCTTCAGCTCATACTCATTCAATGCTGACGGCATCTCCATCTCTGATTGCATCCGCAAATGCTTCGGAATATCCCGATACAGTTCGTCGATATTCGCAATGCCGATCTCCTGCATCATCTGAGCTTTGACTTCCGGAACCGTGTTCGGAATATAAGGGTGCACATTCGATTGACGTTCCTTCATGACCTACGTTCTCTCCCTTCATAATTCGGATCAAGTGTTACGCCAGTCCTCCGCCATCCACAACCAATACACTACCGCTAACCCACTGGGACAGATCACTAGCCAAGAACAGCACGGCATTCGCAATATCCTGCGGTGTGCCGATTCTCTCCAAAGGTCTTCCTACCGCAGAGGAAGCAAGGAATGCTCCTTCTTCAACAGCCAGCTGTACCGCCTCTTCACGCAGCAGCGGCGTATCTGTATCGCCCGGACATACGCAGTTGACACGAATATTGTCCTTGCCGAAGTCGATTGCCATCGCCTTGGTCAAGTTCACCACCCCAGCCTTCGCAGCACAATACGCAGCAGCTTGGTCGCCCCCCTTCAGGCCCCATCCAGAGCCCGTATTAATGATGCTTCCGCCTCCTCCAGCAGCCATTACCGGAATCGCGTATTTAGACAGCAGGTATGCACCCTTCAGGGACACGTCTATGACCAAATCCCAATCCTGCTCCTCCAGTTCAACAACTGTCTTGCGGCGAATGACGCCTGCATTATTAAACAGAATATCAATGCCTCCATACCATTCCTGCGTCATGCGAACTGCACGCTCACAGTCTTCGGCCTTCGTTACATTGCAGGACACAAACTGCGCTTCTCCTCCAGCATTCCGAATCTCTTCGACTGTCTCCTGTCCTTGCTTCTCCCCAATATCAGCGATGACTACATTTGCACCGAAACGCGCCAAGCATTGTGCTGTAGCACGTCCGATACCGGATGCTCCTCCTGTAATGATCGCTGTCTTGCCTTTCAGGCCAAATAGATCTATATCTATCTGCTGCGTCATATTCATAATCCCTCCGTTATCTGCGTTATGTGTCAAGTTGTTAGCCCTTCATGCCTGTTGTTGCAATTCCCGTTACGATATAACGCTGTGCTGCGAAGAAGATCGCAAGCGGCGGCAAGCAAATCATGCTTGTTACGGCCATGATCGCATCCATCTTCACCTCATACATCCCTTTGAACTGAGACAAGCCCAGCGTCAGCGTGTATTTGCTCTGATCGTTCAAGAAAATGAGCGGACCCAAATAGTCGTTCCATGTGCCGAGGAAGTTGAACACCGCAACCAGAATCAATGCTGGAGCCATGAGCGGCACAATGAGACGTATGAATGATTGCAGCGGATTTGCGCCATCGATGCGGGCTGCTTCCTCTAGTTCCGGCGGAATCGTCATAATGAACTGACGAAGCAGGAAAATATAGAATGCTGAG
Source organism: Paenibacillus sp. E194 (assembly GCF_000935845.1). NCBI lineage: Bacteria > Bacillati > Bacillota > Bacilli > Caryophanales > Paenibacillaceae > Paenibacillus > Paenibacillus sp. E194. The sequence goes on along the minus strand of NZ_JMDX01000008.1, from coordinate 21,929 downwards.
CCGAAGAAAGAAGGAACAATCAACGGCTTCAACGTATTGATCCAACCAAGCGCATTAAACTCCATATACAGCGGAATCATCGTCACTTCCCAAGGAATCATCATGGATGCTAGCAAAATAATGAATAATACTTTGCTTCCCTTGAACCGGAATCTGGCGAATCCATAAGCAACCAGTGCTGAGGATACAACCTGACCAATAAGTGACATAACCGATACAATCAATGAATTTTGTAAGAACACGTCAAACGGCTGTGAATTCCATGCCTTCGCAAAGTTGCCGAAATTCAAGGTGCTCGGAATCCATTGCGGTGGGAACAAGAATAATTCTTCGGGCGACTTCAATGATGTTGAGAGCATCCAATAGAAGGGCGCCAAGAACAACACGGTAAAAAGATGAGCAGTACGTAAGTTATTATTTTTTTCATCAGAATCTCTCCCTCCTCAGCCTTTGCCGCCCTTCATTTCACCTTCGTAATACACCCATGCCGACGATGAGCGGAACACGAGCATCGTCAGAACAAGCACAATCGCGAACATGAACCATGCGTTCGCAGAAGCGTAGCCCATCTTGGAATATTTGAAGGCATTTTCGTACATATACATCGCATAGAAATACGTGGAATTGAGCGGGCCTCCACCCGTCAACACTAATGCGAGCGTCAATTGTTGGAACGCAGAAATAATCGTTGTAATCAAGTTAAATAAGATGGTCGGGCTAAGCATAGGCAGCGTAATCCGGAAAAATTGCGATACCGTCCCTGCACCATCAATGGCAGATGCCTCATACAGCTCACGAGGGATGTTCTTCAACCCTGCCAAGAAAATGAGCATCATGGAACCCTGTCCCCACAGGCTGGCGAACACCATCGCTACGAGAGACCATTTCGGGTCGTTCAGCCAGTTCGGCCCATCTACCCCAATCAGCGATAAGGCATAGTTCAAAATTCCATATTCTCCGTCATACACCCACGACCAAATCATCGCCAGCGCAACACCGGAAATAACGGAAGGTACATAGAATGCTGTACGAAAAAATCCACTGCCTCGCACGTTGCGGTTCAGCAGTATCGCAAGTCCAAGCGCAATTAGAATGTTAACGGGCACAAATATAATGGCGAACTTAACCGTAACCGTCAGTGATGTCCAGAATAAGGGATCATCCGTGAACATGTTAATAAAGTTATCCAAGCCGACAAACGTCTTCTCCCCAACAATTGGCCAATCAAAGAAGCTGATAATGAAAGAAAAATAAGTGGACCGAGGGTGAATGCGAGAAAGCCAATTATCCATGGCATAATGAATAAGTAAGGCACGGCTGAATGCATGCGAAGCGAAAACGATCGTTTTTTTCTCATTTCCATAGGGGCTTCGTTCCTTTCTTTGTTGTTCGTAATCATAGGTTGCAGTGCAACAGGCGCTGCCGTACGATAATGTTATAGACTGGATGATCGGCTCTTTCTATAGCACAGCCCTAATTGATGGGGCACCTCGTAGGTATCATTGTAGATGAGATGTAAGCGTTTTTACACGGAAGGCTGTTTCTCATTGGGGGGGACTTTGTTTGAACATCCTCTCGATCATCTAGGTGTGGGGGTGTATTTGTTTGCAATGTGACGTCATTTTGTTCGATTGCAAGAAGATTGATAGGAGGAAGATCAACTCACCCATGTTTCACTATCAAAAAGATCACACTTGATTACTCGCGGTAAATGTGCGGGGAGTATGTCGTTTAGCTAAGTTGAGAAAGGGGTTGTAGATGTACTATGGAAATTCGATATGAATCGGAACTTCCCACAGCAGAGGAGATATATGAGTTGTATGAACATCTTCAATGGAACATTTATTTGGGGTTATCACAAGAAAAGCTGTTGGAGGCGATGCAGCAGAGCTACTTTGCTATCTACGCCTATCATGAGGATCAGTTGATCGGTACGGGAAGAATCATATCTGATGGGGTAATAAATGCGTACTTGTGTGGGCTGGGCGTTCATCCAGACTATCGAGGCCAAGGTATTGGAACTGCAATCAGTCGGTTGCTGATGGAGCAGTGCAGCAATCATAACCTGCATCTTCAATTTTTCTGTGAAGAAGAACTCATTTCATACTATGAAAGGTTAGGCTTTACCGTATTTGCCGTGGGGATGAAGCCAGCGGAGACGAGATAATGCGGCAGTTTTCTGCTTCATTCGAAGAGCCTTCTACAAAAAAACATGACTGAGGAAGCCAGTGAGCCAGGGCCTCAGTCATGATGCATACTTCTTATATCGTCGATCTTTTTAGAGCATTCAGCACATACCATCGAGGCTAATTAGCGCTATTGTTCGGAATCATGCTCACGCTCGCTTCCATCCGGCTGATCCTCTGAATCTAGGAGTCCATCAGGTGCCAGCTGAGCACTATCTGATCGCAAAGCATCCAGAATCGTTTGAGCAAGTTTCTCTCCGATCCCTGCCTCGCGCAATTGTTCGATCGAAGCCTCGCGAATCTTCTTTAATGATCCGAAATGCTTCAACAGATGCTTGCGCCGCTTCTCGCCTATACCTGGAATTGAATCGAGCGCTGACGCGACCATAGACTTCGCACGCCGCTCCCGATGGAATGAGATTGCGAAGCGGTGAACTTCCTCCTGAATGCGCTGCAGCATATAGAATTCTTGGCTGTCTCGTCCAAATGCCACCATTTCAGGCGGATCGCCGGCCATTAATTGCGCTGTCTTATGCTTATTGTCCTTCACGAGACCGCACACTGGTATCGTCAAGCCAAGCTCGTTCTCCAGCACATCAAGGGCAGCGGACATCTGGCCTTTTCCTCCGTCCACAATAATCAGATCAGGCATGTCGAGCTGTTCTTTCAAGACCCGCTCATACCGTCTGCGGATGACCTCGCGCATCGTTTCATAATCATCCGGCCCTTGCACCGTGCGTACCTTGTACTTCCGGTATTCTTTCTTCGCGGGCTTGCCGTCGATGAAGACCACCATAGCCGATACCGGGTCTGAGCCTTGAATATTCGAGTTATCAAAAGCCTCAATACGGCGGGCATTGTCGATGCCAAGCGCTTCTCCGAGTCGTTCAGCAGCACGCAACGTACGATCCTCATTCCGTTCCTGCATCTTAAACTTCTCATCGAGCGCAACACGCGCATTTTCCATCGCCATCGATATCATCTGCTTCTTCAGCCCGCGCTTCGGAATGTGCACTTTGACATTCAGCCACTGCTGAAGCTCCTCAGCACCCGCTATACTGCCATCTGTGCCGCTATCCGCTTCCTCATCGATAGACTCCGCCTGCATAGGTTCATGCTCATTCTGAATTGCAGCATCTTGCGCATTCTCACCGGCATCAGAGTCTAAGCTGCCCGAGTCCTTCTCTCCTCCATCTTCCTCGCGAGAGAATAGTCCAAGGCGATCCGAATCAGGGAGCAGTATTTCCTTCGGCAGCGCAGGGTTCTCACTATAATATTGGGTAACGAACGACATGAAGTCTGCATAAGGTTCCCCATAGAATGGGAATTTGGTTGCATGCCGTTCGATCATTTTGCCTTGTCGAACATATAAAATTTGAACGCACATCCAGCCTTTGTCTACGGCAAAGCCAAATACGTCGCGATCAAGCTGATCAGACGTATTAATGTTCTGCTTCTCCATAATGGCACGAATCGCGATCAACTGATCCCGATATTCCTTAGCACGCTCGAATTGCATCTCTTCAGCAGCTTCTTCCATCTTCCGCTGCAGTTCCTTCTTAATCTCCTCATGTCCACCGCTTAAGAACTTCGCGATCTCCTGCACCATCTCTTCATACTGTGCCTCTGTTACCTCGTATACACAAGGCGCAAGGCATTGTCCAATATGGTGGTACAAGCACACTCGATCCGGCAATGTATTGCACTTGCGTAGCGGATATAAGCGATCAAGCAGCTTCTTCGTCTGCGTTGCAGCGAAGGAGTTCGGGTATGGGCCGAAATACTTCGCTTTGTCCTTCAGCACACGACGTGTAACCTCAAGCCGTGGATGGCGCTCATTCGTAATTTTAATATATGGGAACGTCTTATCATCCTTGAGCAGCACATTATATCTAGGATGATGCTGCTTAATTAGATTACATTCCAAAATGAGGGCTTCCATGTTACTGGTAGTGACGATATATTCAAAGTCGCGAATTTCCGAGACCAGCCGCTGCGTCTTGCCATCATGGCTGCCATTGAAGTAAGAACGCACTCGGTTCTTCAACACTTTGGCCTTACCGACATAAATAATGGTTCCCTCATGATTCTTCATAAGATAGCATCCCGGCGAATCAGGAAGCAGAGCCAGTTTATTGCGTATTCGTTCCAATGCCTGTTCCCGTTCTGCAAGCTCCTCTGGAGACAGCTCCTGCTGCTCGTCCGTTGAATAACGTTCGTTCCAACGCTCCTTCCAGCGAACTGCCCGCCAATTGGATTGATTGTTGTCTATTTCGCTCATCGTCCTCCCCCTTTCTTCTATAATACGAATATATGATCCTATTGTATACGAGCGGAGACATAAGAAAAAGCCCTCCCACAACGGGAAGGGCTGGCAATCTATAGCTTGCGCTTCGACACATCAAGCTCATTCAAGCTGTTCCGCAACAGAACAGACCTTCTATAGGTTGTCCTCTGTGGACAAACTCGATTATTGATGCTTGCTGATCAAGTTCTTCAATGCATCCTTGGAGTTCAAGCCTACAACCTTATCAACAGGTTGGCCGTCCTTGAACACGATGATTGTAGGGATGCTCATTACGCCAAAGCGAGATGCGGATTCAGGATTCTCATCCACGTTCACTTTTGCAACAGTCGCTTGACCGTTTACTTCGCTTTCCAATTCATCAAGAATAGGAGCAAGCATTTTACAAGGGCCGCACCATGGCGCCCAAAAATCGACCAATACAACGCCTTGCTGACCTTCAACTTCAGTCTTGAACGTTTGGTCGGATACGTTAACGATAGCCATATTTGGTTCCTCCTTTATGTGAGAAGCTTACAATTTGAGTCAACATGTAAAGTATACCACAGTTCAAGGTTTTATGTGAAATGTGCACCTCATTTTTGCATCCAATTTGTCACATCCTAAGAGAGCGCTGTCTTTACAGTAACGACGCAGTTCGGTATACTAAAAACGATAAGAAATTGGGTGAAAATACCTGTCGTTGCCATGACATACGTCATTGCATCAGACATGTAAGATAGGAGGCCCCTTGATGGAAGCGAGAGCAATTGATCCGCGTGAGCATGTGAACGAGGAACCGCGCAACGATTTCTCCGATCTGATGTTCGGGTTCGGTGCAATGGCCGGATTTATGACGGTTGTCTTCTTCGGCATGGTTATCGTGAAGTTCATCATCTCCTAACCCTGGCTACGGTGCGTTCCCTTCATGGAACGCACCACAGTGGTATCCACAGCTCGTGAAATAAGCCCGGCTCGCACTAGATGCGACCGGGCTTTATTGTAATTTGTATGGAGCCACTGAAACAAAGCTCGTATACAACACTCATTGGATTATCGTCTTTACTTTCCACGCTTGTTCCGACCTTGTACGTGCACCTCTTTGACAAATGGAGCAATCCGATTCATCAGTCGCTCGGCCTTATGGACATCCTCACCTTCACGCGTGAAGCTAAAGTGCTTCTGCAAGGCTTCCATATCATAATTCGACGTATAGAACGTAGGCTTGCGGTTCATCCGATAATTCAAGATCGAGCCAAGCACATGATCCCGAACCCATGGCGTTATATTCTCAGCACCAATATCATCGAACACGAGCAGATCAGTTTCCTTCATCATCTCAATGGTCTCCCGCAGCCTTTGCGGCTCCTGGAACATCGACTTGAGCTCTTCCACGAACTCAGGCATATATACGATAACCCCCGTATAGTTGGCACGGGCAAGCTCATACAATACATAGCTCATCAAGAAGGTCTTGCCGGTTCCGAACGATCCTACGAGATATAATCCCTCTGGCATTAAGCCTTCGCTCTTCGTCTTCTCAATATATTCAATGATGCTTAAAACAGCAGGCGTCCGTTCAATATCATTCTCCAGTATTTCAGATGCCGAATACCCCCGCTTCAATGCAGTCTCGTCCACATAGAAGGAGCGTACTCGATTATGAATCGCCTGCTGGCGTTCACTTGCCAGCAGCTTCTTGCAGGGCACCTTCCGATCATAGATATAATTGTGCCCATTCAAGTTGTCAGCGCTCAACATCGTGTAATGGCCATGGAAGTCATTTGGGCATTGATCCAAGCCCGGACAATGGGAACAATGATCATATTCCGTTACATACTGATACAGCTTGTTCATATTGATGCGAAGGTCGCGTTCCGTCAGCTCTGGATATTTGGAGCGAAATTGCATGACCTGCGGATCAGTAAGCAGCTTTTCAATTTTTTGTTCCGCATGAGCTCTGCGGGCATTAACCGGCAATTGCTTCAATATATCTCCGATTGATTCCATACTTCGCACCTCCATTCTGATATAGCTTTATTATACGCGCCCTTCGTCCAAACGTCGCGCTAACTCACGTGCGCGCTCCAACTCCTCGGGTGACAATCCTGATCCAGCTCCCGCTCCACTAGGCTGCACGACCGGAATCGAAGGCTTGGCGGCTTTGTTATTATAACGATTGCGCGAACGAGGCTGTCTGCTTGCATCTGCACGAGAGGCTTGTGTTCGGCCTGCTCCATTCACCTGCGTCTGCTCACGCGTATACGTAACTGCTTGTTCATACGTACGAATCTGCTTGACCAGCATATTGGACACAATCGCCTCAACGAAGTTCCGGTTCAATCTGTGCTCCGATCCGCTTACCAGCATCGTCATCAAATAATGAATAAGAACATTGATAACCTCATCAGGCATCTTATAATTCAAGTCCATCTTGGTAAACATATCAAGGAATGAGTCCGGAACAGCACCCGGGAAGAACTTCTCAAGCAGCTGCGTATACGGGGTATTGCGAAGCAGCATATTGTATTGATGAATATCGCATTTATCACGGAATTGCGGCGGCACTTCTACATAGAATTCCATTTGCACCGCGACTTCCTCTTCATGTTCTTCCTTCACTTGCTCCTTCTGCTCAATCCGATGCTGCACTCGCTCGCGATGTTCGCTTCTTCGCTTGTTCTGACGGAAGTGAAGGTGGGCTCGGTGCTGAAGTTCCTCCAGTGCAACTATCCCATCCTGCGAGAAGACACCGTCTTCATCCAGCAAGCGGCACAGCTCCTGCAGAGTCAGCTCGAACTTGCGGACAACGTAATTAATTGTGCCCATACTTTCTTTATTGTATCGAAGTTGTTCTACGAACTTCCGATTAAAGGATTGCTTCGGGAACCGCATAATAATATCTGCATAATTGATGTCAACGGATTCTGGATCGGAATCTGAAATTGTTGTTCGGCTCGGGGCTACTTCTTGAAGCGCCTGTTCCAGCTCGAAATCAATGACATGCGTATTTAATCGGAACAGCTCATAGAAAGGAACGGATATGTTCTCCCGCTGCATATTGGAGGCGACTCCTTCATAGGGATCATCCGTCGTAAACTGCTGGCGCAAGGATAGCACCGCATATTTGCCGACCTTATCCCGCAAGAGAAGAGTCAAATGCTGCGTCTCGAAAAATTCCTTCGGAGACAGCGGACACTGCATCTCATACTCATACATACAATCATCCATATCAGGCAGCATCACTCTTGACGTGTTCAACAAACCTACAGCTTCAAGCTTGGAGGCTTGCTCTATGAAATAAGTACGCCCCTTCTCACTTGGCTCCAATCCAAGAAGCAGGAACAACCGGCGCTGCGCATCTATAGCGGAATATCCCGTCTTGTCCAATGCTACATGCTGGCAGAGAAGCTGATACATGCCGATCGCAAATGCCCCCACCATTGGCTGATACACATGGGACAGCATCTTCTGATCCAACTCGCTTAAGCTAAATTCCCGGTAGGTCACATAACGATGATGTTCTGTAAAATGGTGCATATTCGACATCCGCATCGTCGTATCTTTCTCTCCTTCCGCTCTTATCAGTCCACCTATTGTAACATAAATGGGGTTCGCTCGTCCGACAAAATCGTGGTAAAAAAGACACGCTATACCGATCGCAAACAGCATCAAAAAAAGCGCAGAGAGCAATTTATATGCTCATCTGCGCAAGTCGGAATATGAATGTAATTCCATTCATAATTCATGATTGTCCGCTCAGAAAAAATCATGTTAAAAGGCGATCGATCGCTTTCAATGAACGCTCCTGAATTGTGTAATACTTTATTCAATCCGATACCCACTCATCGAAATGATCAGATACAAACTGAATTTCGCTTTCATAATGCGCTAAATGTCCTTCTTCCACCATTTTTTGAAAGGCAGGATTTCCATCAGCGGCACCCGTTCTCAATGTATGGCACAGCGCAGTCAAACGCTCAATAATCCACCGCCGCAAATCGTTAGGCACCGGAATACCATACGCTTCAAAAAACAAATGAATTCGCCGACGGCGCTCTACAGCGTGCATATCTGCTCGGTATTCTACTGTATTACCAACACTATGATCCGGTGCGAAACTGGAAAGCGGAACCGATGTGTATAGAGAATACGCAATGTCCCACATACGCGGACCAGGGCCAGCCATGTCAAAATCAATTAGCGCCACAGGCGTCTCCTGTTGAAAGACTACATTATACAATGCAGCGTCATTATGACAGATTACTTCATGCTCGCCTTCATCGGAATAGCTAAGCTGCCATTTGCCCCCTGTTAGGAAAACGAACCCTTCTGTCGCATCATGGAAACGACGCTGAAGACGCGCCAAACCTGCAAGCGTCTCGTCCGACCACATGTATGGTTCAAGGTCAGGGTAATTGTTCCCTGGAACTTCTCCAGAAATAAATGACAAGATTTCACGATCAGAATCATCGATTCCGAGAAATCTTGGCGCCCCATCAAAACCTTGCTGCTCCAAATGTAGCAGCAGTTCATGTACATACGGACTCCAGTAGCCTGTGGGGCGGCGAACCGTGTTCGCCATGCGCACAATATGATTCACATTGCCGCCTGTTAATACTTCTTCCTGAGTCACTTGCCTATAACCTCATTTCTAGTACGCTGCACATTGATGTAAACCATTCGTTTTAATAGATGGCAATGACCGTTATTAACGTTCTGCTAATCGACATTTCCTGCTGCAACTGCTGACACCGCTTCTTGTTCATGATGTCGCTTCAGGAATTCGACGATGCCTCGATAGACACGCATCTCATTCTCTTTCTTAGAGAATCCATGACCTTCATCATCCAGTACAATATATTCCACCTCGCGCCCAAGCTGGCGAAGCTTCTCTACAATCTGATCAGACTCTTCCTTCACAACGCGAGGATCATTCGCCCCTTGAATAACCAGCATCGGATTCGTCATGCTCTCCAAGTACGTAATCGGAGAATCCGTAATGAAGCGCTCCTTATCCTTCTCTGGATCACCTATCCACTGCCCCATGATCGGCTTCCAGTGATCCGGTACGGAATTGTAGAACGTGAATAAGTTGCTGACACCGAAAATATCGACAGCAGCTCGGAAGTACTCAGCATGCCGTCCAGCTAGCAGAAGCGTCATATAACCGCCATAGCTGCCTCCTACCACGAAGAGGCGCTCTTTCGAAGAGATGCCCTGCTCGAACAACCACTCCATCCCTGCCACACAATCGAGACGCGGCCCTTCACCCCAGTCGCCTTCGACAAGCTTGACGAAGGAACTGCCGTAGCCCGTGCTGCCGCGGAAGTTCGGTGCAAATACATGGTACCCTTGTGCAAGGAAGTATTGGAACATACTGCGGAAAAAGCGGCGTTCTGCGGACTGAGGCCCGCCATGCGGCCAAAAGATCGTATAACCGTTCGCCAGTTCATCCTTCGCACGGAACAATAGAGCCTCAATCTCCATTCCATCGAAGGAAGAATAGGTCACAACCTCAGGATCAACTAATTGCTCAGATGTCAGACCAACCGGCATATTTTGCGTAAGCTGAACCCAAGTTGTGCCTTCTTCCAGCTTATAGATATTGGTCGGTGTAACCGCACCACGATTAAGGATGTACAAGGTTCCCGACTTCGCAACGTGAAGCTGATTCAAGATTGGCGTCGGCATCTCGATTGCCTCTGGCGTGCCTGTATCAAGAGGAATACGGTACAATCTATCCTCTACTCCGTCCTCTGTCACGAGATAAAGCATCCGTGTATCCTTATGCCACTTGAGTTCCATGCCGCTCTCATGCTTAATTCGGCACAATTCAGCATATTGCTGGGTAGGAATATGGTAGGTAGCCACATAAGCGAACTCTGCCTTGTAGTCTGTCAAGAAGGCGACCGTATCCTCATCGACAAAGACCGCACTCAAGCTCAGGTGCACCTCATCCGCCCCAGCTTGAGGAATAAGAGGGAAATCTCCCTTTTCCGTGCGTACGTAGAAAACTTGATAGGTGTTGCCGTAAGACTTGGCATACACGAACTGCTTCTCACTCGGACTTACTGCCTCCAGCTGATGCAGAGCATCCTGCCCCTCAATAAGCAGCTCATCCTGCTTCGTACGGAGATTGTATACACGAGCATTCAAAAAGGACGGGTTATTCCGGCTCGTACAATAATAGATACGCTCCCCGTCATCAGACAAATGTGCAAAATAGAACTTATCCTTCTCATCTGCCTCAAGCAACGGCAGCGGCTTGCCTCCCTCTGTCGGAAGCGCATACATATGATAGTTCTCATCGCCATCTCTGTCGAAGCCGCATAGGATATGACGCTGCTGCGGATCAATCGAGATAAAATTGCTTACTTGATCGTTATAAGTTAATGGATATGGGAATGATGGCTTGCCTTGATTCAAATCTATGGCCCACAAGTTGTAATGACCATTCAAGTTGCTGCTGAATATAAGCCTTGTCTCGTCCAGGCTCACCGTGAACTGACGAATGACTGTCGATTGAAAATATTGTTCAACATCAGGTTTTGGAAATTGCAACAACATGCTTCTTCCTCCTTATATGCCCAAGCATTGGGTCGAATAGTATGTGAATGTACAAGATGTATAATAGTTCCATCATAACGTTTTCATTGATCACGGTAAAGTCCCGTCCATTGCACGCACAAGCCGAAGCACCTGCAAGGAGGTGCTTCGGAGGTTCTGGTTGGGTATGCTTCACTGCATTGGCTAGGATAGTATAAAGTCATGCCCGATTAGCGAATTACGAACTGTTAAGCTCCTTGCTTATAGCTGCTTGCGCCGCTTAAGCAGTTCCGTATATTGCCGCTCCAGCTCTTCGATGTTGTCCCCCTTGCGCGGAGCAGACAAACGTCCCATCAAGTCCGCCCATTCCAGATCCAGCTTCAATCGCTCCTCAGCCGACATCGATGTGAGCGATTGTTCATTTTTCAGAGCTTCCTGTGCAGGTACAAATTCTGAAGAGCCTCCTGCCTCAGCAGGTCGAGGGCGCTGTCGCTCACGAAATGCTTCAATCGTCATCCATTCCAGCTCGCCGCCACGGAACACAATCGTATGGGTAGCCGTTCGATTCAGCAGCATGCGATCATGCGTTGCGAACAGGATCGTGCCTGGATACTCCAGCAGCACACGTTCCAGTTCCTCGCGCGTGTCGATATCCAAATAGTTCGTTGGCTCATCAAGCAGAAGCATATTCGCTTCGCTCATGAACAGTTTGGCGAGCTGTGTCTTCACCTTCTCGCCCCCACTCAGCTGCCATACCGGCTTCAACGCCTCATCCCGGCGCAGTCTAAGCCGAGCCAATACCGTCCGCACCATCGTCTGATCATAGGCGCTCGACTTCAATACATTATCCAGTACACTGGCCTGCAGATCTAAGGCATACAGCTTCTGATCAAAATACGCCATTCGCGCACTAGGGGAGAAGCGAATTCGTCCTTCCTCCATCGTCACATCCCGCTCGACAGCAGTTTTCAGCTCATATGCCTCCACCAATCGACGGAGTAAGGTTGTCTTCCCAGCTCCATTCGAACCGATTAAAGCGACACGCATATTCGGCCGAATGCTGAAGGAACTGCTCTGTAACAACTCACGGTCGCCTGCACGCAGCGCAAGCCCTTGAACCTCCACAGCCTGCTTGCTGCGAATCGGAGCATGGCACTCCGCATTGAACAACACCTGCACCTGCTCAAATGGTTTTTCCACGACCTCCAGCTGATCAAGGCGCTTCTCTATCGCCTTAACCGTCTTCTCTACCTTCGCCTGCTTGCGATTGAAGTGTGGACGCGCAAGCCTCATCTCCTTACTGGTCAACCCCTTCTTAGGCCTGCTGACCTTACTTGCATGTTCCTTCTTCTCTACAATCGCTTCCTGCAATCGGCCTCTCTCCGCGACATAATTGTCATACGAGCGTTGGTGCTCCAGCCGCAGTCGTTCCTTTTCCCTACGATAGTCCTCATACCCGCCAGTAAAGACATGAATCTGTTCGTTCTCCACTTCCCAGATTCTCGTTGCCACATGATTGAGCAGCGTTCGGTCATGCGAAATGAACAATAAAGCGCCGGTTCTGGAATATTCGATCATTCGATCCTCAAGCCACTCCATTCCTTCCACATCCAAATGGCTTGTCGGTTCATCGAGCATCAACAATCCTGCACCTGCGTTCATGGCCTCATTCAATCGACGCTTTGTCCGCTCGCCGCCGCTTAATGTCACTTCCTCTGCTTCTTCCTCCCGCACATCATCCAGCTGTGGCACGAAGGATGTTACCACATTGCAGACTACGTTTCCTTCATCCGGCTCTACCATGCCAGCCAATATACGCTGTAATGTCGTCTTTCCGACTCCGTTGGCGCCAATAAGTCCGATACGATCCCCTGCATAAATGCGAAGAGAACCGTCTGTGCGGAACAAGCGGCGATCGGCAACATAGGCTGCCAATTGATGGGCTTCCAATACAAGATGGCCCGATTTATTTTTGAATTGTGCTATATGGTTGTTAGTCATAAAAAAACCTCCCTGGGTAACCCAGAGAGGATAGTGTGCATACGGCTGCAAGCCTGCGCTTCACTTATGGTATGGAATCGAACAAGTATGCAATGCACGTGTCTATACACGTATGCCACAGCAATCCGTTCTAAGCAGCGATACGTCACTCCCCGAATCTCCTCATTCAAAATTGACACTGAGGTAATGAGTACAAGTGCAGCACCGTGCGTTATTCCATTACAAAATAAGTGATGAATGATGCAAGCTAAAATATAACGGCCGATATCAATCTGCGAAAATGGGCAGACCTATCCTCTCTGAACGTACATTTTGAAATATAAAGCTGTCAAAATGACTTCTATCAGATCAGATTAGTTCTCCATCGCAGTAGATACCTTGCCCTTTCATTCGAATAAAATCTTACGCATCGAAAAGTTCTGACGCGACCTGTATCATTGTATGCCAATTTGCTCAGATTTATCAAGTACAATTTTACATTAAAACATCTGATACCCGCTCTTGCGCAAGAAATGAATCGTTTTTCCGCTAATATATGCCCCAGCAAGTCCAGCTATCGCCGTTAAATATCCCTGCAAGCCGATGCCCGCCAAATTGCCCATAATCGATACATCCTGCTTCCATAGCATAATGACCATTGCCGGCAGCAATACGACTAAATAGATGCCGATCGGGAACCACGTTGTCTTCATCAGCATGTTCAGAATAAAGCCTATGCCGAACATCATCACGAAGAATAGCACCATTAATATGAAGACCATTATCCAGCCCAACATGTTGCAACCCGCCTCCTGCTTCGCTTCGCACAATCTATTATTATCCAATTAAATATCCATATTTCGCTAATTCCTGAATAGTCTTAGTGTACTTGTACCAAGGCCAAAAATCAACGAACATTCAGTGACATTTATCACCTCATAGTTGAATGCGCTGCAAATAATGCTACAATGACTTTAGTATGGCGATTTACACAAAAGTGGTTGTGGTACACAATCTTTTACGATAACGGAGGATAATGCGATATGAATGAAGCAGCTTTAACGCTCGACGGTTGGTATGCACTCCATGATTTCCGTACGATCAACTGGGCTCAATGGAAAAAGGCGGACGATGAAGAGCGTGCGCATGCGCTTGAGGAATTGCAAACGTTATGGTCGGAATGGTCCGAAACGGAAGCAGACAAGAAGGGCAGCACTGTCGTATACAGCATCGTAGGCCAAAAAGCCGACTTTGTCATTTTCCACCTTCGTGAAACACTCGAAGAGCTTAACGCGCTTGAAAATGCGCTGAATAAAACGTCTTTCGCTCAATTTACAACACCAACGTATTCCTATGTCAGCATCGTTGAATTAAGCAATTATATGACGAAGCCAGGATCGACCGAAGATCCAATGGAGAATCCGGAAATTATCGCGCGTCTGAAGCCAACCTTGCCGCAGAGCAAGCACATCTGCTTCTATCCAATGAACAAGAAGCGTGAATTGGCCGACAACTGGTACATGCTGTCCATGGAGGAGCGCCGCAATATGATGCGCAGCCATGGCATGATCGGCCGAGGCTATGCGGGTAAAGTGAAGCAAATCATCACAGGCTCCGTAGGTCTGGATGATTGGGAATGGGGCGTTACGTTATTCAGTGACGATCCGCTTCAATTCAAGAAGCTCATTTATGAAATGCGCTTCGACGAAGTGAGCGCCCGTTTCGGCGAGTTCGGCTCCTTCTATGTAGGCAACCTGCTTACACCAGATACCCTGAATGATATGATGAAAATTTAAGATAAGATATTAAGATTCATCTATATGGAATGCCAATTCTGGCATCGAAAGGCCTGTATGATTGCGATCATGCAGGCCTTTTGCGTCTCTGCTTGTCATATGGCAGCAAACAAAAAGCCGCTGGCATCCCCGATCACAAAGACCAGAGATGCAGCGGCATATATTTGATTTAATACTATGATCTAAACCATTCAACCGTAAAACTGGTCACGTTCTTCTTACAGGAATTTACCTTTGCGAAGAGCAAGAGAAATTCCGCCAATGATGAACAACCAACGGATATCGATGACTTTTTTCAATTGAGCAGCCCAGAAGCCTTTCAGCTTCTTCTTGCCCACTACGCCGATCGCTTCGCCTTTACCCAAGGAGGCAACTGTACCTTTGTTGTGGTACTCGAACTTCTTAAGCGGCTGGTTGCGAATCGAAGCAACGATGTTGCTTGCGCATACCGGACCTTGCTGCATCGCCATTTGCGCTGTTGGCGGATATGGACGATCAATTGCCGGGTTAATCATGAGCGAGTTGTCCCCAATAATGAAGACATTATCATGACCTGGCGCTCTCAAGAATTCATCAACCTTCACACGACCGCGCATTGCTTCGAAGCCTGCTTGCTCGATGAGACGGTTACCACGAATACCACCTGTCCATACAACAGTGGAAGACTTGATTTCTTCTCCAGTTGCAAGTAGAACACCTTCAGGTGTGCATTCCTTGATCGCTGTTGCCAGCTTGAATGTAACGCCTTTTTTCTTCAACACGTCCATTGCATATTCAACAAGCTCAGGATCGAATCCTGGAAGTGCTGTTGGCGCCGCTTCCACGTTATAAATATTGACCAATTTGGGATCGACATCAAACTGCTTGCACAGCATTGGAATACGATCGGACAATTCACCAATGAATTCGATACCTGTGAAGCCTGCGCCACCTACAACGAAATTCAGACGTTCAGCACGAGTCTCATCTTGCTTATATAGAGCAAATTGATGTTCGATATGCTCACGGATTACGCGAACAGAGTTGATGCTGCGAATGCTGAACGCATACTCGCCAAGTCCAGGAATACCGAATGTTTCAGGCTCCCCACCAACACCGATCACCAAGTAATCATAAGACAAAGTTCCGTCCTCAAGAATGACTTTCTTATCTTGAATACGAATTTCCTTCACCGAAGACTTCACAAAGTCAATTTTGAACTCATCGATCAACTTCGAGATAGACACTCGAGCATTCTCATAGGAATCCGTACCAGCAGCAGGCATATGCAAATGAGTTGTGAAGTAATGATAGTCATGTTTGCTGACTAATGTTACATCTGCTTCATTATAGTTTAATTCTTTCTGAAGACGTTGCGCTGCCATGATGCCGCCGTAACCCGCGCCTAGGATTACGATTTTAGGAATGTTACTCATCTTTCATTAGCTCCTTCCAAATCGGGTCAATCATTTTGTATAGGTTGGTAATAACATGTTACAACTTGAATATGAATACCCTCGTTCTAGAAACCCGCGTATATACATCAATCTTGTGAAGTTGTGAAAAACCCCACAAAAAACAACAAACGAAATCTAGATACCGATCCATTATACAACTGGTAATCATTTTTATTATGATCCAAATGATTGAAAGTAACTCATTCAGATAGAACCATAATTATGTGCACATCGCATTATGTCCAACATCGACAAATTGTCGACAATTTACATACAATTCAACTGCAATGATATCGAGTTTCCAATTAAATTACAAGCACCTTTTTTGTTGAACGATGTATGAAAGCGTTTAATTTTGATAAATTTCACATTTATATCGAAAACCCTGGAAAATGTACGGTTTCCTTCTTGTCGAGCACGGTTTATAATGATAGATGTGCCAAAACACACAATGACCATGATCACATGGTCAGACATCGCCATTGGAGGTGCTCAGCCTTGAATTCACAACTTGTATCACAACAAGATGTAGTAGATATTTTAATTATTGGGGGCGGGCCTGCCGGCATGTTCGCTGCATTCTATGGCGGCATGCGACAAGCTTCCGTTCGTCTTATTGAAAGCATGCCTCAACTAGGAGGCCAATTAGCAGCATTATACCCGGAAAAGTACATCTATGACGTTGCCGGATTCCCGAAAGTAACAGCGCAAGAACTTGTTGATTCCTTGAAAAAGCAAATGGAACATTTCAATCCTGATGTTCGCTTGGAAGAAAAGGTTCAGGGAGTAGAGAAGCTCGACGAGCGTCTATTCGCCGTTACTACAGATAAAAGCGTTCATCACGCAAAATCCGTTATCGTAACAGCTGGTGTAGGTGCATTCGAACCACGCCGCTTGGAGCTGCCAGAAGCAGCCCAATACGAGAAATCGAACCTGCACTACTTCGTTAGCGATCTGCAGCAGTTCAAAGGCCAGCGCGTGCTGATCAGCGGCGGCGGAGACTCTGCTGTCGATTGGGCACTCATGCTGGAACCTATTGCTGAACAAGTTACACTTATTCATCGCCGCGACAAATTCCGCGCGCATGAACATAGTGTTGAGCAATTGATGAATTCCAAGGTTCAAGTGATTACGCCTACAGAAATTACTGCTTTGCATGGAGATGCTAGTCGTATTGAGCGCGTAACGCTGACTAATACCAAATCCAAAGAAGCGGTGGAACTCGATGTCGATGCAGTTATCGTCAACTTCGGCTTCGTGTCCTCCCTCGGACCAATATCTGAATGGGGCCTGAACATCGAAGGCGGTTCCATCGTTGTTGATTCCCGTATGGAGACGAACATTCCAGGCTTGTTCGCTGCTGGCGACATTACGACATACCCAGGCAAGCTTAAGCTCATCGCTGTCGGTTTTGGCGAGGCGCCAACCGCTATCAATAACGCTAAGGTGTATATTGATCCATCAGCTAAGCTGTCTCCTGGACACAGCAGCAGCATGAAAATGTAACTAAATAAACGAAAGAAAGGGTATCCTATCTCCAACATCTTTATCTAACGGAGGAGGATACCCTTGTTTCATGTTTGTCCACTATGCAACGGCATGATCAGTCCCGAAATTCAATGTCCGAACTGTTTGAACCCAACCACTGACAGCGGCAAACTGGAAGATTATGTTGGACCTTACGCCCCATATCAGCCAGACGATTCCGTATCCCATCAAACGATGCTGGATGATAGTTCTGTATCTAGTTCTGTATCTAGTTCTGTATCCATGCAGTGCCTGCATATAATCTATTGTGAGCACTGCCACGCAACCACTTATGTGAACGGACTGGCTTGGGAGTAAAGCCTCGGCATGCCGGTCATCTATGTGCACACCGGTATTCGGAAGAGGGTCGGACAAAGGCAGCGCCTTTTCATTTCCTCAAGCAGCAACGCGATGAATTCTTCATCCAATCGGAGCCTGATTGCCTGCTCATAGGAATCAATAAGCAGTTCATCGGAAAGCAAAGCCATCTGCATCACAACCTTTCCTAAACTTTCCTGCCGCATTCATCATATCACGGCCTCAGAAAGCAGAACAAGCGTTCCAATATCCACAGGCGTTTGTGGAAAAATTGTGAATAATTTGTTGATAAACGTCAAAAAACGCTATCTATCAGTGGGGATGATGTGGATATGGTTATTCACATCTTTTTGGATTGTTTTGCTAATAAAAATGTTTAATCATTTCACAATCTCTAGTAAATCTAATCTATCAAATCCTACCACCCACGCTGACTGACCCTTACTGTGGTCTTGTGTTCACCTCAAATATCCAGATATGACCGGAGCGATCAATGCCATAATCAAAGCCGAGCTGGCCAATCCCCGGATATTTCCTCTCTAATAGCGATGTGCAGATCCGTGTCAAATATCTCATCTTACTCTTCTTGGCGCGGACGCTCTGTCCAGAGAGCGATCTTGCAATTCCTTGTGCTGCGGTTACCATCGTACCTCCTTTGCACAAGTTCGTCACGAACAAGCCTCTTCTCGCCAAGCGCCCAACCATCGAGCGTACACCCCATTTGCCATTTGACTTCACTACTTTAACCCGGTAATCGATCGGTCTTCCATTAATCGTAGCTAGATGGATTCCCCGCTGAATCAGGTAGGTACGCTTCTTTTTCGTACCAGACAATGATCGCACCATGGCATCGAAATCTCCAAAGCTGCGTGTATTGGCCCGATACGTATATCGATAAGTCGATCCGCTCTTCGTTACTTTAATAACACCGGCACCGCCAGAACCAACGACAGGCTTGATGACGACGAAGCCGTGTATGTTTAACATTTCATGGAGATTAGACGTATTGTATATACGCGTTGCCGGAATATGCCCTGCTACACGTGAATCCGATATTAGCGCCGCGGTTTTCAACCATTTGCTGGCCAACTGTCTGCCTTCCATTCGCCACTCCCCTTTCGTCCTTAATACTTATACATACTCATGGCTCCCATCCGATTCTTGTATGATTGTCCATGGCATGTGCCTGAATTGCACAAAACTAGATCAAGTGGACGCATAGTGCTTGTCTTTTTCAAGATTGGGATGGTATCGTATAAGGGATAATAATGGATGGATATAAAGGATGGGAGCGACCGTCATGTCAACTGCAGCTGTATATGAAGCGTTGTACTGGATTGCGATCGTATCTATGTCTGTCGTACTCGTGCTTGCCAATGTAGGTATACTTGCGATCGGTTTTCAATTTTGGAGAAAGCATAGACGGGTACTTGGAACAGCGTGCTGGCTGTTTTCGGTATTTTGTTTTTATTTGATCTCCATCATGATCAACAAGACGTTTTTATAATTGTCAGTTCTGATCATCAAGGAAGACTTGATCGACTCCCGCAAGACGGACAATGGGGCAAAATCCTTGGACTTCGCGCTTGGCGCCTGCTCCAGGGATTTTTGTGCTTCTCCCCTCATAATTAGACCTGATCACTCCCCACCTTGGAATGGAGGTAAATCGCATTGATCATTCATGTACTCGTTGCGGATGATGACCCGAATATTGTAACGATGCTGCGGCTTGTGCTCGAATCTGAGCAGTATCATGTGTTCGACGCGAGTGATGGACAAGCTGCAGCACAACTATTGGAGCAGGAAACCATTCATATTGCGATCGTAGATGTCATGATGCCGCTGAAGGATGGCTGGACATTATGCGCCGAAATTAGACAGCAATATGATATCCCGGTGATTATGCTCACCGCGCTCGGCGAACTTGAAGATAAGGAGCAAGGCTTCGCAGCCGGCACCGATGACTATATGGTGAAGCCCTTCGAGCCAAAGGAGCTGCTATTCCGCATGAAGGCGCTGCTTCGGAGGTATCAGATCGTATCTGACAGCCTCATACGCCTTGGTGCAACAACTATCGACCGCAAGAGCTATACCGTTGCAGCCTCCGGCGAAGAACTGACTCTTCCCCGCAAGGAGTTTGAGCTGTTAGCGCAGCTTGCTTCCTATCCAGGGCGCATCTTCACACGCGAACAGCTGCTGGCTTGGATATGGGGTACTGACTACGAAGGAGACAGCCGAACCATTGACGTGCATATTAAGCGTCTGCGGGAGCGTTTTCCTGAGGATGCAAGTGGATTCCGAATCACTACAATCCGAGGCCTTGGCTACAAATTGGAGGTTCTTGAACCTTGAAGACACTGTATACCCGAATCGTGTTTTTCTCAGCTGTAATCGTATTCATCAGCTTCGTATGCGGCGTCTTTCTTGCGAATATCGCGCACAATCAAGCGATCTCCAGTCATTACGAGCAGAAGATGGAGAAGGTTGGGCAAGCACTGGCACGCATGAACAACATGTTATCGTCTGGTGAAGACACGGCTGACGAGGCGTTAACGAATCTCGCTGAATTGGGCTATCAGCTGTACCTTATCGATCCTGATCATCATGTGAAGACATTCGGCAGACCATTCAAGCATGCTGATCTTGCTCCTGAAGCGATTGACAGCGTTCTTCAAGGGAATACGTATCGCGGCATGCTTCAGCAAAGAGCATGGAGCAGCTTCTTCGTCCCCGCTATATTCGAGAATCGACTTGCCTTGAGCCACGGTATCCCGCTCACAGTTAATGGCGTGCAGCACGCTCTGTTCATTCGCCCAGATATGGTGCAGCAGACTGAAGAAGTGCGTGTTCTCATTGCGGTGCTACTCGTCTCTACCTTCGTTATCAGCCTAGTGCTCATTTCCGTGAAGACACGCTATCTCGTTAAGCCGCTGCAGCGGTTAACCCGAGCCACTATGGAACTGGAAAAAGGCAATTACGAAGTTAAGCTGGATCTCCACCGCAATGATGAAATTGGTGAGCTTGCAAGACGATTCACCGTAATGGCTGAAGCTCTTGGG
This sequence comes from Paenibacillus sp. E194, assembly GCF_000935845.1. Classification (NCBI taxonomy): domain Bacteria; kingdom Bacillati; phylum Bacillota; class Bacilli; order Caryophanales; family Paenibacillaceae; genus Paenibacillus; species Paenibacillus sp. E194. Next base: position 794 of record NZ_JMDX01000008.1, on the reverse strand, counting down.
CAACTGGACGCCGTACAGAAGCAGTTCGTCGCGAATGTGTCCCATGAGATTCAATCTCCCTTGACTTCGATCCAAGGATTAGCGCAGCAGCTCATGGATCACCCGCTGCCGCCCGAACAAGAACGGCGCTATTTGCACATCATTGCGGATGAGTCGCGGCGGTTATCCGGCATAAGTCGGCAATTGCTGACGCTTGCCTCCTTGGAGCGAGGAAGCGAGATGATGAAGCAAGCCTCTATCCGACTGGATGAACAGCTGCGAGAAGTCATCATCCTGCTTGAGCCGCAATGGAACGTGAAAGACATCGAACTGGATCTTCAGCTTGATAGCGTGATGTTAACGGGAGATACAGGATTGCTGTATCAAGCATGGACAAATCTGCTAACGAATGCGATTAAATTCACTGCGTCGCACGGAACCATCGGGATACAATGCAAACAACAAGGAGAAGACATTATCGTAGTTGTATCTGACACGGGGAGAGGTATTCCAGAGGATATACTGCCACATATCTTCGAGCGATTTTACAAATACAGTGAGCTTGCTGAACCAGGACAGAGCCAGCATGGAACAGGGCTTGGCTTAGCCATCGTAAAGCGAATCATTGAATTGCACAACGGAACGATCCGCGTGTCTAGCGAAGTAGGACAAGGAACCATATTCATGATCCGATTCCCTAAATAGCGTATAAGCAGAACATGACCCGTTGTCATGTTCTGTTCATATTGGGTTCATACAACTGCGGTACACTCCTATCATCCATGCGAATGACGAAACAAAGGAGAGAGTTTACT
>NZ_JMDX01000007.1:0-58365 GCF_000935845.1 Paenibacillus sp. E194 | reverse complement strand
TCCATCGAGGAGACTTGCCCAGTTTCAAGACAATCTTGCAAAAATACGGAGTTTCAAAAATCTCAATATTAGTATGTAAAAACATCTAAGAGAATAGGGTATTAGGCTCTGAAAGAGGAGATTACGGACATCAGGAGGCACTTGAAATGGAGGAACGAAACACATACAGAACAAGCCAGTTATCAGATATCCTTGGAGTGACTAGGGATGCCCTGAGATACTATGAGGATCAAGGGATTGTGAATCCGAGGCAAAATGAATCCAATCACTATAGGCAATATGACTATTATGATATCTATACCTTGATGGTGGCTGACTTTTATAAAAAGAGAAATTTATCGATAAAAGAAGTAAAGAGGCTGCAAGTAGGCAGCGAAATTGAGGAGCTTGGAACTTTATTAGAGGATAAAGCCAGCGAATTAGAAGAAACGATACGGCTGAATACATACATGCTTCAAAAAATAAAGGAAACCCAACAATTCTGTGAGGAAATCAAACACCATCTCAATCAATATTCCATAAGGGAATTCCCCACTTGTGAAGTAATGGGGGAGATCTCTGACTTCACTGCCTTCCAGGAGTATCCGGTTATTTTGGAGCATATGGACTCGATGAAGGACGATATTCTCAGTAAAATCATGAGGCAGTTTACGTTTGATGAAACTGGGTTTCTGGATACGAAGATGTACATTGTGGAGAAGCTTGGAGCAAAGCGAACAGAAGAAGGGTGCTATTTGGAGTTTCCCTTATGCATCTACACGATTGTGGAGGATGGCAGGTTCCAAAACGGGAGCGGGGATATTAAGCATCAGGTTTTTGAACATACGTTAGCATGGGGACGGGAACAGGGGCTTGCACCCAAAGGAGTCGCTTTTGTGAATACCCGTCTGATCACGTATCTGGATAACATGGAGCGCGTATTTTTAGAAATTTATATTCCTGTTGAGGGAAAATAGGGACTTTATGATCGATCTATTGACCTGGGTGTAACACCATAGTTTATATTTGGAAACCAATGGAGCATGTGCGCGCAAATTGTTCTATTGGTTTTTTGTTTTATAAACTAGTTACAGGCGGGGATTAATATGAAAGACATATTAAAAAGATATATTCTATGGACCTATGGCATATTCTATGTGTTTCTTCTTCTCATCGGGTTATCCATGTTAGTTATCAAATCTCAACCATTAGCCGAAGTGTTAAAAGTGCTGTCAGCTTGGACGGCTACCTTTGTGTTCATCGCGATGTTCCGTAAAATCAAGCCTCAAGAAAACCTGATTGATTTTATAAAGGGTCAATTTCGTACAAGGATACGCCTATCAACGGTACTGAGCGTTATTTTGCTCCAATTATTCGTTTTAATAGGGAGTCTCTCCGTAGTAACTGCAGTTTGGAATGTGCCCATACGCGAGCAATTAGCTAATTCATGGACAACATTGCTTATCCTGTTTGGTTATAATCTCATTCTGGGGCCGCTTGGGGAAGAGCTGGGATGGAGCGCATTTGTACTCGACGAACTGCAAAAACGATTCAGTCCGTTAAAATCAGCTATTATAGTTGGAGTCACATGGGGATTCTGGCATGCTCCGTTATGGCTGATGACAGGCTATTCAGGAATGGATTTAGTGCTGTATATTGTCTGCTTCTTGGTCTCCATTATCTCTGTCTCGATCATGATAACGGTATTTTATAATTTGAATCATAATCTGATTATTCCTATTCTCATTCATCAGCTTTTTAATTATTTTATGGGGATTCAATTGGGGGAACCTTTGCGTATTATTGTCGTTACGGCCCCATTCTATTTGATCGTTGCTGTAGGTTTGGTTGTATTGAATGATAGAAAGTGCTTGTACAAATAAGTGAGGGGAATACAGGTTCCGTCATGACTTGAAGGGTGAACCTTTTTGTAAGAAATGGTAAAGTAAAATAGAGATGACCTTTTCTACGAGGTGGGAGAAGCATGAAGGAATTATTGGTGAAGTACATGGCGAAATATACATCCCTTACTGAAGAGGAACAGCGGGCTGTTCTTGAAGATATTCATTTAGAGGAATATAAAAAAGGAACAGTGCTCCTTAGACAAGGAGATGTCCCTACGAATTGCTATTTTGTATTACAGGGATGTGTAAGGCAATACTTGATTCATGAATCGGGCAAAGAGGTTACGATCAACTTCTATACCGAGGAGCAAGCCATCACCAGCATCAATGCTCACAAACAAGATAAGTCGTCCGAATATACCTTTACCTGTCTGGAAGATACCGTGTTAGTTGTTGGCGAGCTGGCTGTTGAAAAGGACATGTTTCGAAAATATGGTCAATTGGAATCCTTAACGCGTCAGATGGTGGAAGAAAAGTTTGGCCAAGTCCAAGATGAATATGCTGCGTTTATCGCCTCGACGCCGGAAGAGCGCTTCAAGGCATTGCTGCGAAATCGGCCCAGACTAATCGATCGTGTGCCGCAGCACCAGCTGGCGAGTTATCTGGGCATTACGCCAGAGTCTTTAAGCAGAATCAAGAAGCGGGTACATCAAGACAAGGAATAATCAATAGTCAGGCCGCAATAGGGGTCTTTCCGACCTTCCCGCCTTTGAACAGCATCCATAAACCTAAGCCTAATTCGCCGGCGATCATCGGTACCGTAAATACATAGGTTAGTATAGTTTTAACCTCCTCATATTGGGGGAGGAATACGTTGCATAGGTGAATGAGCATGTAGCCTGTACCAGCAAGCAGCAGCAAGATACTGATGATTTTCGGTATGCTGGCAGATCTTAGGGTCACATAACCGACAATCAACAAATGCCCGCCGAAGATAATTAGCCCCATCGACCAGATGGCGTCAAAAGCTCGTACATACAACATTGCCTGCGTCTGAAGCTGATCAGAGATTGCTGAATGATCTGCACTGCCCGTGAGCAGCAGCACGAATAGTAAGTTTAGAATAGCAATCCCTAGTATCGCTGTATAGATGAGTCGGAACCATGCGCCGAGCAAGGAAAGCCCTTGATGGATAGGCTTTAGAACCATATAGAAAGCCCAAGCAACCACGATATCGGCAATGAGGATCATCAGCCAGCCCAAGATTTCAGCCTTGAATAGTGCGGTCGATGACATGATGTTATGAAAGGTGGCGCTGGCATCTCCTTGTACCACAAGGCTGGCATGGACATAGCCGTACGAGAAAAAGGAAGCCAGCGCCATGATGATCAGCGCTATGCCGGCAGTCAGGGCAGATGCACGCTGATCGATTCGTTGTATGTGTGTCGTGACCATCATTAAATCCCTCCAGGTGTTCGTTATGAATCTTATTGTAAGCAGAGGGTAATGATGGAGCATTGACTTAAATCAAGAGAAATGAAAAGTAGCTATAGATCGTTTAAGCGCCTAAGCCGTGGAAAGAAGCCTTCGGCTTAGGCGCTTTATGTTCCTGCCCTGCACTGAACCACCACAGGCTTTGGGCTGTTCATGGAAAGCATGATAGAAACGATCATAGATTGTTGTTCAATCGCTACTTGTTGCAGCAATTTCGATTCAGCTTGATCGGATTCCTTCAAATGCGTTGATCACCAATTGTTGCACATAGGGCTCGTCCAACGCTTCGCCTGTTACAAGCAAGCGGTAGAAAATCGGGCCATAAATGAGATCAATGCAAATACCAATGTCGAGATTTTGTTTCAATTCCCCGCGCTGAACCCCTTTTTCCAAAATACCCCTTGCCTCAAGTCGACGGGGACGGAAAAACCGAGCTCGATAGGCCTCCGCCAATCCCGAATCAAACTGACCTTCGCCTAATAACTCCGTAATGATGATACCCTCCCGGCTTGTCAAAAACCGGGTTAAATTCGTAGCGTGGATTTGAATATCTTGAAATGTCGAACCCGTATCAGGCACTGGCAATCTGGTCGTAGCGGCGTACAGGAAACCATCCATTACCACGGCAGCCTTGTTAGGCCACCATTTATAAATCGTGGCCTTGCTAACCTGGGCACGATCGGCAATTTTATCGACGGTTACGGCTTGAAAGCCATTTTCCAACAATAATTCGTAAGATGCGGAAAGGATAGACTTTTGTGATTCTACATTACGCGGCCGGCCTCTTTTTCCGGTCATCTAATCATCACCTTTCATCCATACATATCTTGTCCGAGATAAATAAACTATACGTTCAGTATACCAATTATGAATAAAAAATAAAATTGAAGGCTGCCTATTTACAAAACTATACGTTCAGTATATTATTTGGTTATCAAATTTCTAAACTATACGTTCAGTATCTAAAAGGAGGAGGAATCTAAATTGACTATTGCAAAAAATCAAACAGTCGAGAAACATATCTCGACATGGTTAATCATGCTTCTGGCTGCTGCATGCGGTATCATTGTAGCTAATCTTTACTATGCGCAGCCCTTAGTTGGGGTAATTAGTTCTTCAATCGGGTTATCTGCCAACAGTTCCGGATTTATTGTGACGTTAACGCAGATTGGATACGTAGTCGGGCTGTTATTTGTCGTACCTATGGGGGATATTGTTGAAAATAAAAGGCTGATTATCGTATCCTTACTTCTTACAGCGATTTCCCTTGCCATTACGGCATTGTCGAAGCAAGCCTTTCCGTTTTTAGCCGCTTCGTTTGTAATCGGTGTAGGGTCAGTCGCTGCACAAGTGCTCGTACCTTTTGCGTCATACCTTGCACCCGAATCTTCACGCGGTCGTGTTGTCGGCAATGTTATGAGCGGATTGTTGCTTGGGATCATGCTCGCTCGGCCTGTGTCCAGTCTGGTAGCTGACTTCTTTGGCTGGCATGCCGTATTCGCTTTGTCCGCTGCAGCTATACTTATTTTGGCGATCGTGCTGTCGAAGGTGTTACCTACAAGAAATCCTTCGTTAGACACACCCTATACAGCTCTGCTCGGTTCGATGTGGCATTTGCTGCGAACAACCCCGATCTTACGCCGTCGGGCTGTATATCATGCATGTGTGTTTGCGACTTTTAGCTTATTCTGGACAACAGTCCCGTTACTGCTATCCAGCCCGCTTTTCCATTTTTCTCAAAAAGACATTGCATTGTTCGCGCTTGTCGGAGTTGCGGGTGCAGTAGCTGCGCCTGTGGCAGGGCGTTTGGCCGACCGCGGCTGGACTAGACCCGCGACAGGGATTGCACTCGTTACTGTCATCGTTTCTGTTCTGTTGCCGCTTATGATTCAGACGGGTTCACCAATCGGAGTAGCTGTTCTCGTCGTTTCAGCCATATTATTGGATGCCGGTGTATCCGCAAATCTGGTACTCGGACAACGCGCAATCTTCTCTTTGAACCCGGAAATTCGTGGTCGTCTGAATGGGCTCTTCATGGCTATTTTCTTCTTTGGCGGTGCTATCGGATCCGCAATTGGAGGATGGATATACGCCACGGGAGGATGGAGTGCCGCGTTATGGATCGGAATGGCATTCCCGTTCATTGCTATCCTTTATTTTGCTACAGAGAAGAAGCAGGGGGACGATGACTCATAAAATCATTAAGAAACCTCCCCGATCGCTGTTCAGGGAGGTTTTAGATTATGCAGTCATTATTGCAATGGAGCCATAACTAGTGTCTTTAGGAGTTCTTTCGGGTTCTTGTCTATACCACTAAAACCAGCAGCATAATGAACATTGTCCTGCTCCCATAAATAGAAAACTAAATTTAGTTTCTTTGTCTTGTCTTCGGATAAACTAGGTTCATCGTAGACCTGGTCGTTGTCGGTATAAGCTGTAATCTCTACATTATTGATTGTCAGTTTGCGAATGAATGTGAGTTTATTCGTATCGTAAAGTGGAACTTTGCTTTGGTAAAATTCGAGTCCGCTTTGCTTATCATAGACTGTAGTGCCCAATGGTCCATGTATTCTCGTCCACAGCCTGTCCGCAGCTGGTCTGAACGGGAAGCCTGTGTTCTGATCATTTGCCCTCATCAACATGATATCGTTATAACGAAACTCAATGCCCTTGAAGCGAGCGGGCAGCTTCGCCTTAAAGCCAAGAATGTTCTCTGCTGCAGCTAAATCTTTTTCATCGTAAAGATTAAATGAGTTCCCCTCTCCGTCATATCGAACATGCTGAACTTGCTGCGGGGACACAAAGGATTGAACCATTTTCGCCAACTCTTCTTGCGACATATGCTCGCTATAGAAATTGACCGCGTACCATACGCCATGATCATTCCAGTAGAAGCTTTTGCCCGTTTCCGGCCTATTTTTCATAGCCCGCTTATCTGTAAACAAAATGCCTCTGACATTGCCAATCTTAGCTGGCTCTTGTCTATATTCAGGGAGCTTTTCTGACAACCTGGAATAATGAGCTCCCGCTAAAAGGCCGTGCTCCAGCATATTTTCTCTGCCGGCGGCAGCCGCCACTACGTCCAGTTTGCGTTCATTTTTTGTACCAAAGTTAGATACAAAAGAAATGGTTACAGTTTTCAGATAACGTTCTGGATCGTCAGGCATCATGGAACTTTCATTTATCACAACATGCTCAAGCTGATAGCTTTCAGGAACATAGTCGGGTACCTTGAAGTCAAATTTTTTATAGTCTAGCGCTCGATCCAGACTATGAAACCATAAGGGGGATTTATCCATTGAAGAAGGAATTTCGATCTTGGTGCTTCCTCCTCCTTCTTGGGCTTTAACGTCTGGCTCAGAGCTCTTCTTGGTATTCGCGTTGGTAAGAAAAACGGCGCCCAAGACAACTACTAAAAGAATTGCAACGGCGGATAGCTTGTATGATCCTTTTTTGAACTTGGCGATCATGATGATTCTCCGTTTCGTTTCATTCTTGTTGTTTCCGAAATGCGATAGGTTAACCCCGTATGAGGTACCTTGGCGGGAAAATAAACGCGACAGCATGAGCAGGGTCATGCCATAGGACGAGGCCTCGGGCTCATCCAGAGACTCAAGCACACTCGCGTCGCACGCCACCTCTTGGTCGGCTTTCATCTTTCTTACCGCCAGCCATACCATGGGGTTGTACCAGTGCAGCCCAACGGACAACATCCACAAAGCGTTGAACCATAAATCCTTGCGTTTGTAGTGAGTCAACTCGTGCAAAAGGATGTGCGACAACTGCCTTGAGTCGGCGATCGCGATGATATCCGCAGGCACATAAATTCTCGGCTTCCATATGCCATAGAGACAAGGGCTGCGAAGAAAGCTTGTTTCATAGACTTGAATTTGTCTTTTTATATTCAGTATTGTGCTGCACTCTGCAAGGGCCAAGAGTAGCTTATCATCGTCAATTTTGTGGGAGTCTCTAACTTTCACTCTGAATAAGACTGTGCTAGATAGGTAATATCCGCATAAGATTAGGAATCCTCCAAGCCAAACCCATGAGACAATTGTCAGCCAGTTGAGCTCATCCTGATCTCCCGCACCAACTGGCTCTCCCGCATTGGTCTGTTCTTGAACAGCTGGCGTCACGTTCGTTGAGACAGTTTGCTCTGCAAGGCTTAGGTTAGATTCAGCAGGAGCTTGCTTCTCTTCACTACGAGCAGAGGGAGCATCCTTGCTGGAGCTGGATGTGAAAGAGTGCTCAGGCAGCATATTCCTTGGATTGGAATTCATCCATTCAACCGGTGTGGCTTGCGGCATCAGATTGAACAAGCTGATCGCGCTCTGCGGAGCGATGGGAATAAGCAGTTTAATTAATACAAGAAACCACAGCATATATGTAACTTTCGGGCTCAGGCGCTTGTGGAACAACTTCCGGATCAAGAATAGGAACAGTAGGATAACCGTCGATGCCAGTGATGCAGTTACGAAGAGTGAAAAAAGCGCATCCAGGTGCTTCATGATTTTTTCTTGCTCTCCAATATTTGTTGAAGCTCTTCAATATCCTTCTCAGAGAGAGGTTCCTCTTGAATAAATTTGGCGCACAGCAATCCTGCAGCCCCGTCATAGATCCGGTTCAGAAAAGAACGATTTTCTACTTTTAAGTATTCATCATGCGATATTAGTGGATAGTACAGGTAGTTCCTACCGGACTTTTCAAATCGAATTGCATTTTTCTTATGCAGCCGGTTCAGAAAAGTTTTGATCGTTTGATCGGTCCATTGCATTTGCTGCGACAGCTTGGCAATAATCTCGTTTGCAGACAAAGGCTCCTCCTGCCAAAGAAGCTTCATTACTTCGCTTTCGGCTTCTGTAATGCGAGGGGATTCGTTCATCGTCTTCACCTTCTTGATTTATTGTTTACACGTGTAAATGTTTGTTTAGAGTTTACATGTGTAAACGAAATGGGTCAAGGAGAATTTTACAATCTGCTCCAAAAAAATCCCCTTTAAGTTCACTCGTTTGCTCAGGACAACCTGAGTCCACGTTGAGTTTACTTAAAGGGGCTAATGCCTATATCTAAAGTTTGGTTATTGCACTTAGTAATAGGACTTTTTAAAAAGTAAGGAAAAAGGACAGTGCTTAGCACCGTCCTATATTTTGAGACTCATCTTATAGATACCCTCGCTGACTCAACAGCCTTAGATATTTCACATAGTACTCATTATCCAGAGAGCACTCCTCTCGAGGGATACCCAGCATAATCGTAAGGTCATCGACTAATGCCGTACATATTCCCTGTACCGTATAGCTGCTCATGTGCTCTCCATCGTCACTGATTAGAATGACACGGAGCAATTCCCCCGCCCCAATTCGACTCCAATCGGTCTGTGGCGAATCGGGGGATCGTTCATTTTTGTATTCTTCATGGAACATTATGTCCGTATCGTTGAATGCCTGAGTCAAAATGTCTCGATCATCAATTTTATAGCATTTGAATATCCGATCATACTTTCCTTGTGGATCATTCTGCAAATCAGACAATGAAGCCTTAGGAATTTCTTTGGCACCGTACTTCTCTCCAAGCATTGTTTCAACTGCAAGATTCGTGTACTTATGAGGAAGCTGCTGCTCCAAGAATCGTTGATGAAGCTCCTGCATCTGATTACACCTCCATCTGACTAAAAGAACGAATGTCCACCTACACGGTTCCAAGTGTGGTAGTGGTAATAGTACCCGAACCCTAAACCTTCTTTTTCAATTTCAGGACCTATTGGTTCTTTTCCTCCACCTGCTTTTTTAGCTACAAGAGCGGCTTTGGACATAGATCGTGACCATACATCATTTCCAGTAACATTACTGTCTCCATTGAAAGAACCAAGTCTCGTAACTGCCACACTCTCTGAAATAGCAGAACCAATCCATACGTCCTTCTGCATTATTTTAGCATAGTAATGATCATATTTTTGATTATTTCTAAGTTCAGCTGCAATAGAATCTGTTTTAGCAAAATCCATCCCATTTATTGCTACAACAGCCGTAACTAGAAGCAATGCTTCTATTAGCTTTGCTCCAACTACCTCTATAAGAGGGATCACCCAAATAAAGGAAGATACGTTTTCATCGGGATTATATGTAGCAATTTCCCCTGTTTTTTGGTCTTGTATTGTTATATGCGCCCCATTATCAGTAAAGTCATTTAATCGGAGTGAATATTGATGTACATTCTCGTTATTTAGAAAATTGGCAGAAAAAAGATTTGGACTCGATTTAGTTGTTTCAAATGTGGTCATTGTAAGTTTTCTTGTTGCTTGGTCTTGAACCAAAACTCCTATTAAGCCATCAACTTCTACCTTCAGTCTAATTTCTTTTTCATTGTTCGCGAGAACTTCCACACCATTAAGCTTGTCAAGAACTTCCGCTTTAATAGACGAAGGAGTTACGAGACCTGAAAAAATTAATAAGAACGCCAAAAAAACAACCAAAACCTTACTGAAATTGTGTTTTAACAACATTGTTTTATCCTCCTAATTAAATTAATTGATATTGCGATTTTGAATCAAAACCTCCTTTCTTATTACTTAATAGTAAATATTATCCTATAAACCCCTTTTTGAACAGATTAAATTTACATAATTATGCATACCGATTTCTAAACAGACTTCATAAATAATGTCCACCTATAAAAAAATCCCTCTCAAATTCACTCGTTTGCTCAGGATGACCTAGCTTTGAGTTACTTGAAGGGGATAGCGATATCTATGTTTCTATTTTATTGGCAGAAATATGTTCTGTAATTTCAGTAACATTTTGCAGACCAAAGTCCAAGTTTCTTGCCATATACTTCTCGAAAAAGCTTGGGTCAATTCCCGTCATATGATGAAAGAAGGATATTACAACTTTCCAATCGTGTTCGATCATGTGGCCAATATCCATAATTCCCTTCTTTGAAGCGAAATCAATGATTGTTTTGATTTTCATTGGCTTCTGGATCGGAATGGTATCATCAAGCGGCTCCATTTTCAAATAACCTTTGCGGTGCAGTGCTGCGTAGAAATTCCGATGTTCTTTGGCCCCAATGATCCCTAGATTTGCGGCTCTATATCCTAACACTTGCAGCGATGTTTTCCATTTCTTCTTCAGATCTACGTAATCATCAGGATTGGTAAGACGGGACACATCTTTCATATCTAGTGAGAACTCGTCCTCCGGCAATAACAAAGCTCCGGCAAACATGTTTGCTTCATTTTCAATATTTTTGTGTTCTTTTCGATCTAAGTTGACGAACTCAAGCTGGTAATGGAGCAGAAGATGACCGAGTTCATGGGCAAGATCAAAGTTCCTCCTAGAAGCTGATCGTTTCAAATTTCCTAATATAATATAGGGGCGGTCATTTCGAGTCCACAGGCTATAAGCATCGATTTCCTCGCCAATGGCCTTCTCAAACACGAACACGCCACTCTTCTCGATTTGGAACAGGAGATCATCATTGTTGGATATCGATAAATCGAGCCGTTTCCTCGCTAAATGGGCAACACGGTTGATTTGGGCAGTTCTATCGTCGTCCGTATGATCTACATACTCCATCACTTCGTCCCGAAGCTTGATGATTTTAAGGGTCGGATGGCTTACATTAGCCGTTATATAGTTCACAAAAGAATCTAAATATTCGAGATGCTTAGCTTCTGCCTGCGTCTTGGAGATAACATTTAATACCTTGGAGCGATACGCAATATTCATTACATCCACATTCGCAGGCATCATATATTTTGCAAGCATGTCCTTCGAATAAAAGTATTTGCTTTTTACGTTAAAGATTCGTTTCAATTCATTCACGATCTGCATCTTCGGTGTCGTATACGCGTTCTCGTACTGCCAGACTGCTTGTTCGGTTACACCTAACATGTCGGAGAGTTGTTTGCGCGAATATCCGTGCATGATCCGTAAATTGGCCAGATTTTCGCCAATGAACATGCCTGTCCCTCCTAATATCCAAATCAATGTTATATAGACAGTTATATTTTAACAGAAATATGATGTGGGGATATTACTTTTGTCAATAAAAACAAAAACCCCTCCACCATTTTGGCGGAGAGGCTGTTCATTCCACATTAATTCGTATAGTTATCGAAATACCCTTGAATAAAGATAATCGGCGTGCCCTTATCTCCGCTACCGGAAGTCAAATCGGACAGAGAGCCAATTAGATCCGTCAATCTACGAGGAGTTGTGCCTTGCGCTTCCATCGCTCCGACGAGATCTGCATCTTTATTGGTAATATACTGAGAAATTGCTTGCTTCAGTTCTTCACCTTTTAGATGAGCGAAGTTATTATCGGCAAGGTATTTCAATTTCACTTCATTCGGAGTACCGTCCAGTCCTGCCGTGTAGGCTGGCGATACAACTGGGTCAGCAAGCTCCCAGATCTTGCCCACAGGATCCTTGAACGCTCCATCCCCGTAAATCATGACTTCAACCTGCTTGCCCGTCTTTTCCTTGAGCACGCGCTGGATATTGTCTACGATAGGCTGGGAATTGCGCGGGAACAGCTTTACGCTGTTCTCTGTCGATTTGTTGGAGCCTAACAGGCCATATGATTCATTGCATCCGCTGCCGTCAATCGATGCAGTTAGGATGTCGTCGAGACCATATACGTTTTCCCCGCCATTCGCCTTCAAAATTCGCTTCGTTCTGAAGCGAGTATGAATATCGCAAGTCAGCACGTTTTTCGTGTACTCCAAGATTGTCTTTGGATGGTTGGAGAATATAACTTCGCATTCTACACCGTACTCTTCGATCAATGATTTATAGTAATCGATATAATCGACGCCAGTAAAGGTATGCTTGTTATAGCCGAACAGATCACGGAATTGCTGCTCTGTCAGCACATCTGTCCAAGGATTGATCCCTTTTTCATCGAGCAGGTCGAGATCCACCAAGTGGTTGCCTACTTCATCCGATGGATAGCTGAGCATAAGCACAACTTTCTTAGCTCCCTTCGCAATACCGCGAAGGCAGATCGCGAAGCGATTGCGGCTCAAGATTGGGAAAATGACTCCAACCGTCGCATCTCCGAATTTAGCACGTACATCCTGCGCAATGTGATCGATTGTCGCATAGTTGCCTTGCGCACGAGCAACGATGGATTCCGTAACCGTAACGATATCTCTATCTTGAATGTGGAAGCCTTCCGCTTCGGATGCTTTCAACACACTATCTACTACAATATCCTCGATGCTGTCACCTTGATTGATGATGGGGCAACGAAGGCCTCTTACTACAGTTCCAACGACTCTTTCCAATATAATCGCTCCTTAGATCGCTTATAGTGAATACATGACATGGCGTTCCTATTTGTACTATACACCCGTCTAATGGTATAAGTGAAATTAATATATCGAATATTAGGTATAAGGAGTGCTTATGTAGTGAGTAAGTTAGATTTATATAAGGTATTTTGTACGGTTGCGAAACGTGAAAGCTTCTCTAGAGCGGCACAGGATATGTATATGACGCAGCCAGCTGTCAGCCAAGCAATCATGCAGCTGGAACGGGAGTTGGATACTCGTCTATTCACGCGGACATCGAAGGGTGTATTTTTGACGAACGAAGGCCGGCTCCTATTCGAATATGCGAATTCGGCGATGAATCTAATTCACGTCGGCGAGGAAAAAATGCTGGAGTTAAAAAATTTAACGACAGGTGAGTTAAAAATAGGGGTTGGCGATACGATTTCGAGATACTTTTTGCTTCCCTATTTGGAGGAATTCCATAATCGGTATCCCAATATTAAGTTCAAGATTATTAACGGTACCACCCTTGAAATATGTGCGCTGATCAAGTCAGGCGGGGTGGATATTGGAATATGCAATTTTCCGCTGGATGATCCTGCATTGGAGCTAAGACCGTGTGCGGACATTCAAGATATTTTTGTATATGGGGAAAAGTTCAAGCGTCTGTTAACCGGCCCAGTTAGTCTGGACACAATCGTCAAGATGCCGCTGATTTTCCTTGAGTCGAAGTCCAATTCCAGAAAGTATGTTGAGGATTATATTTTGTCAAAAGGCATACAGATTTCGCCGGACTTTGAGCTGGGCTCACACCATTTGTTATTAGAGTTCGCCAAAATTAATTTAGGTGTCGCCTGTGTGACGAGGGAATTCTCGCAAGAGTATTTGGACAAGGGGATATTGCAGGAGGCTCAATTGGTGGAGGAGATCCCGAAGAGAAGCATTGGCATATGTTTTTTGAAAAGTGTATCGTTGTCTCCAGCGTCAACGAAGTTCGTTGAGATTATCGAAAGTAAGAAACTTTGATTATATGCGTCTATATGCGGCGAAATTGTTACAAAACTCCAAAATGAAGCAGCAATAAGAGAGTAGATGAATGGAGGAGAGGCCTGTCCTATGGTAGACTTGTGTTATTAATATTTACCAATTACTAATGAGGCGAGGGGATAAGATGGGGTTTCTGAAGAAGGTATTCGGCGGCAAGAATAATGGGGAGAAAGCGAATGACGGCACTACCATTTACACATATGGCGAAAGTGCCAATGATGGTTATGAGCCGCCTGCACCGATGGAATACATGGAAGAAATCGTTGCCCATTTCGAAGAGGTATTTCCGGGGAGAAACAGCGGTGTCTTTCATGAGCTTATATCTGATGTGGTACATATTGATGTAAATATTATGGAGCCTACGGAAGAAGAACCGTTCTGGGTACTGTACACGACCGGCATGAGTGATTTGCCGATGACGATTCCAGATGAGATACGAGCGGAAATGGATGGAAATTACGATCGGGCGGAAGTGATGATGTTCCTTCCGGCTTCGTGGGAGCTAACCGAAAATGCCTTTAAGGATGACAACAATTACTGGCCGATCCGACTTATGAAGCAGATGGCTCGTTTTCCACATGAGTATAACACGTGGCTGGGATATGGACATACGATACCAAATTTCCAAGACTATGAGCCTTATGCCGATGGGACAGGCTTAAATGGGGTTGTATTTTATCAATTAACAGAGGAAGTCAGCGTCATTCCGACCAAGGATGGCAATCAAGTTCATACATATTTCCTGATCCCTCTGTACAAAGAGGAAATGGATTATAAGTTGGAGCACGGTATGGATGCCTTAATAGACAAATTATCAGAGTTGGAAGATGATTTGTTTGAGTTAAATCCGAAACGAATCAATACGTGCAAGTCGTAATAAATAATTCTAGTTCTTGTCTAGAATCTAAAACGCCAGCTCTTTCACATCATTGAGAGAGCTGGCGACTTTTTTAGGTTAAGTACCTTCCATTTTGTATGAGCAAATCGCGGCAGTCGTAATACTTTCACCCTGTTCGCGTGGTGTGAAGTATGTGAAGATGGAGGCATCAAAGGTTTGAAGCCACTCGGCTTTGAGCTTTTGACCTTCAGGCTATTGCGATCCTTCCTTCTAACTCATTGGCGAATTAGGGTCGCAGCTTTCCTGAAGATGTTACTTAGGAAAGGGGGCATCCAGGCTATCATATTCCTTCCTTCTATTGAATCTTCCATTGAAATTAGGGATATGGCTTTCCTGGAGTCTTTTTATGATGATGAATACCATCTATCTGCGAAGAGCGAATAAGTTGATTGTGAACCAAGGGCAAGGAGAACATCGAATCTCTAAATCCCATTTGGCTACGGCGTTGAAGAACATAGAGCAGCTTGGGTATACGTTCTCCAAGCCATTAATAAATGTTGTCCGTACCTTGTCCAGGGATCAGTTCACTGTATTCTATCAGGAACTGGTCACGGATCTTAAGGTAATGGTAGGTGCCCATGTGGCATACACACCGATGTATCCGGATTTCCCGGAGCAGGTGATGCAGGAAGATGATGTAGAGCTGTACCTGAATGCGATTTATCATTATGTGACCTTGGATGTGCCACGCTACGAGGCAGCAGATCGACCGCCTCTGCAGGATCAGATCGACCTGAAGGTTATTGACCTGGGCAGCAGAGCAGAATTCCATTGGATGATACGCCAGCTTATTCAGGCTAAGGGGTCAATTTCCGAGACAGATCAGAACGATATCGACGTTGCTATCGAAGATGCGGACGCAGATGAATTAGGGGATATTCTTCCTGACGAGATTCCATTCAAAGAGAACGTCGGCTTCGTGGCCGGCTCCTTATTGAAGCATGACAAGGCGAACCTGAATGTGATCCGCCCGTACTTCAAGACGGCTACCGATGTCCTGCGTCTTGCTGTCGCTTGGTCATCTGGCGACGTTAGTCTTGCTGAGCCTACGCACTTCCGCAAGTTCAAGCGGCCGGAGAGACGGCTGCTGCTCGGCCTGCTGGAACAATGCGGAGCGATTACCGAGGATATGCTGAGATATAAGCAGCGCTGGATTCGGTTAGGCGAGATTTTGCATCCATCGGAATATAAGCAGCAATTTGCGCGAAGCAAGGAAGCCTTTGATATATTGCGCAATAACAAGCCCTTTACGACTTATAACAGCAGTGTGGAGCTTGCCTTCCAATATCAGAATGTGTGGACGCTAATTGATCTGTTGACGAAGCGCCCTGGCGAGTTCGCCAGAAGGCTCGATCACTTGCTGCGCATCGCGGAACAAGCGGAGTACGTGGTATTGGCATTCGGCGAAATCGCGAATCAGGTGTCGACACCTGTGCTCATGCAAGTGAAGTCCCATTTCACCCATCGTAACGAGCCCAAGGAGCTTCGTACCTTCTTCCCGAGAGGGAATGTCGCCAAGGCTGTAGCGATTCCTAATACGCTTCCAGAGCTCGATATAGCGGTATGCCAAGATATTGTGCAGCTGTGCGAACAGACGCTTATGGAGCGGTTCTCGGCGCTTCCATCGCTCGGAAAGGTGTATGTCGATGGACGTATGAAGCGGTATAATGTTCCGTTCTCCCAGCGTTCGGCAAGCAAGGCGCTGCATACGATCGTTCGGGGAAGCCGCGTGCCGATGGAGGAAGGGGACACGGTTCGCTTCTTCACCTGGTGGAAGGAAGGTACGGTGAACAGCATTCCTACCGGCCGTGTGGATATCGATCTGTCCGCTGTCATGTACGATCACAATTGGCAGTATGTTGAGCATATCTCATACACGAATTTGCGATCCTCGAAGTACCGGGCTGTGCATAGCGGCGACATCGTGTCCGCACCAAAAGGAGCCTGTGAATTTATTGATCTGCACATTCCATCCATTGTGGATTATGGCGGTCGTTATATTGTCGCTTCGCTTCATTCCTTTACGATGCAGCCGTATTGCGAATTGCCGGAGTGCTTCGCAGGTTGGATGATGCGCAAGAAGCCGGGTTCCGGCGAGATATTCGAACCTGCGACGGTCGCCAATAAGATCGATGTAACGGCTGATACGAGGATTGCAATTCCTGTTATTTTGGATTTGGTAGAGCGAACTATAATTTGGACCGATCTCTCACTGACAAGGCATCCGGACTTCTGCAACAATGTAGAAGGAAATCAAAAAGGGATGGTCTTGATCGGCAAGGCGATGACTACTCTGCAAAAGCCGAATCTGTACGATCTGTTCATGCTTCATGCTGAGGCAAGAGGGGAAGTTGTTGCAACGGCAGATCAAGCGGGTACGATCTTCTCGGTAGACGAAGGAGTTACTCCTTACGATATCGAGCAGATTATGGCAGAATACCTCGTATGAGTGCACATGCTTAGGCTCTAAAGATGGCGGCAGGTCAAGATCCGGTTATCCGGTCTTGGCATGCCGCCCTTGTTTTTAATAGTGAGGCGATTTCGGTAGTCCGTGCATTATAGGTTATAAAAGGTCATGAAGCCCACCATATGCTGAACACAGCTTATGTGGGCTTCTGTATGTTTTTATTTGATTTCACTGTCAGGAGAAAATAAAGTATTAGACTAAGAAAATAAAATTGTAGCCTGGCGCCCGTTGGCTAAGCTATACCAGCTAATAGCTTGTCAAGAGTACCAGTAAAGTGAACCTTAGTCATGTGGTATAGTGAAAAATAAGTATGACAAATAACCCTCCAATCCCTTTGTTTTGGAAGGTTATACCAACATGAAATGATTAAGCAGAACGGAATTTTTTTTTACTTTTAAGGATGACATAAAGCCAATGAACCAGTTTATTCGCACATGCGATCAGAGCTACTTTATGAGGCTTCCCTTCGGCTCTCTTGCGATCATAGAAATCTTTAAGTCGCATATTACGAGAACGGATGAGTCCACACTGGACAGCCATAACTAACGCATAACGAAGTTGCCGGGAACCACGTTTGGTAATTCGATTCCGTGTTGCCGTAAACTTTCCTGAAGCGAATACACTTGGGTCAATGCCTGCAAAGGCTACTAGTTTCTTTGGATGATCAAAACGGTCGACTTCTCCAATTTCCGATAAAATTGTTGCCGCAATTTTATTACCAATACCGGGAATCGACTGGATTAAATCATATTCTTCAATTTCTTTAGCAAGAGCATCTATGTTCTCTTCCAATCGAGATAGATGCTCTTGGTACTGAATAATGAGTGAAATCAAAACTTTTAGATTGATCAAGTGACTAGAGTACATGGTTTGTTGAAAAGGATTTTGTTTTGCTGCATCCAACAACCGCTCAACTCGTACACAGATCCAACTCTCTGAACGCCCTCGTCTTGAAGAAAGCAGTTCTTTAATTTTGGACTTAAGCGTGCCTTCGTCCGATTGCAATACCAAATAGGAAGTTGGAAACTCATTTAAAAATCGAAGTGAGATACTAGAATATATGTCCCCGAAAACACCTTTGTACGTAGGGAAAACTTGATCAAGAACAGCTTGAAACTGCAGTTTAGTTTGTACACACATTTTTGAAAGAGACTCATATTGTCTGGTTAGATAACGCAGATTAAGCAGTTGTACACCTCTTTTTTTATAGGGTTCAAATTCTTCTTTGTAGTACAACTCTCCCAACAGAAAAGCATCAGCAGCATCCGTCTTCACTTTACGAAGGTTGGACTTTCTAAGCCGATTTGAGATGAGTGGATTAATGACAATATACAAATAATGATGCTCCTCTAAGAACTGAACAACGGGACTTTGGTAATGACCAGTTGCTTCGAGAACTAGCAAAGGACGTAGTCCAGAAGCTTTTTCAACATTCTGAATAGCTTGAAGTAGCTTCGCCAGCCCTTCTCGGGTATGTTCGAATTGAAACGTCCCTTTGTACGGTTTACCTCGTTCTAAAAAGGATTGTCCATGGCTTTCATCTTTAGAAATATCCAGACCAATCACTGGATTCATTCAATTCACCTTCCTAAGTTGGTTTTACCGGCAGCCCCTGTGATTTCATCTTGTCGCTCCATAGCATCGCTTGTTATACGGGATCTCAAGTCCCAACCAGCCTCAATCATGGTCATGACAAGTAGGGGTGAACATTATAGCGCTCGGGATCAAGTCCCACGGGCAGGTACGTTCGACCCGGCTACCTCAATTCTCAAAGCTAATGAAAAAAGGATCAACCAGAAAGAACTGGTTGACCTTATAATACGATGGGGCAGAATTGCTTAATCACTACACGAATACCTTAGATATGACGAATTTTACTATGTTTGCAAAAAAAGACGTTATCTGAAAGATACGCAAACGCAATGATTATTTTTGAAGGGGCGATTAAATTGAAGCAAGGGATAATCGTTTTTCTAAATGGAACCTCAAGTTCCGGAAAGACTTCCATAGCGACTGAATTATTAAACCAAAATGAAATCTCGTTTTATCATTTATCAATTGATGATTTTTTTAATGGATTGTTTCATGACTACATTGATTTCATTAACACCAAATATGCAGAAGATGCGCAAGGCCCAACTCATATCATTATTGAACCATTGATTACTTTGTTTTATTCAACAATTAAATTTATGTCGGTAATGGGGACGAATATCGTTGTAGATACAGTAAATGATACTGACGATCGATTTAATACATTTCTAGGTTTATTAATGGATCATCCTGTACTGCTTGTAGGAGTAACATGCTCGAAAGAGGAGCTTATTAGGAGAGAAAAACTAAGGGGAGATAGAGAGATTGGTTTAGCAATCTCTCAGTATGATAAAGTTTATTGCCTTAATGAGTATGACCTTGAACTAAATACTGAAACCTTGAGTCCAGATGAATGCGCCAATTTGATATTAAATTTTATTAGATCAAAACGTGAATACTCTGCTTTTAAGAAGTTAAATAAAAGAAGTGTTAGTGTTTCATAAAAGCCGTATCCTTCAGTTAACAAAACAGCGGCAGTCTAATACTTTATTTTGTTTGGACATTCACAGCATAAGTCGAGTTTCCCCATTCGATTCTTCATACGCCCGCTTAACAGGAAGGAATAGGACGCTGTAACGAAAGCAATAAGAACCATTACACTGCTAATCCAACCGAAGTGGGAAATCGGCACTCGTTCAACTAGTACGCCTCCTACGGCCGCGCCTAAGGAAATGCCAATGTTCAATACGGCTGTCTGATAGCTTAATATGATTTCGGAAGCGGAAGATTTCAAGGAAATGAGATAGATTTGATTGGCCGTGGTTGTCGTCCAAGAAGAGAATCCCCATACCATGATCGTGACCATAGCCCCCCAAGTCGAACCAAGCGCCACAGGCAAAGCAATTAGCGCCAGTACGTGCAGGACGAGGCTGGATCGAATCGTTACGTTTGCGCCCCATTTGTCAGATGCATAGCCGCCGAAGCGAGAGCCGAAAAAGGCAAATATCCCTAAGATAAGGAGTGCCGTACTAATCATTTCAACGGTAAAGTGCCCTATCTCCTGTAAAAGCGGAGAAATGTAAGTAAACGTAATCGTATAGCCGATGATCCAAAATAATGTCGTTAATAAACCACTGAAGACTCGCTTATCTTTTATTATCAGCAGATGCTCTTTTAGCGGTATGGGCGTTTGCCCTGGAGCAGATGAGATCATCCGTGCAAGCATGATAATGAGAAGCACCGTGATTGCACCCATGATAAGGAATATGAAGTGCCAATCCATGTATGACGTTAGCAGCGTTCCAATGGGCATTCCGAACACTAGCGCAGCGCTAAAGCCTGTAGTCACTGTAGCAATTGCAGCACCTTGCTTGCCAGGCGGGGCCAGCTTAGCAGCGAACACGGTAGCGATCACGGTGAACAGACCGCCGCTCGCAGCCAATAGAACGCGTGAAACCATAAGAATTTCAAATCGGGTGCTTAGAAACGCTGTAAGATTGCCAACCAAAAAGATAGCAAGGGAATATAACAATACTTTTTTTCGTTCAAATCGGATCGTCAACGCTACGAGGATCAATGATCCGATAACAAATGAAATAGAAAAAATAGTGACAAGCTGGCCTGCCATCCCAATGGACACATTCATGTCCGCAGCTATCATATTCAAAATCCCCACCGTGATAAAATCCACTGTTCCGATAATAAAAGCGCCTAACGCCAATAAATAGATGCCTACACGATTCATCAACTTGGTCTCCTTTACTTTCAGGGCGCGCGCCAAGTATGAATATCGATTTCTTGCATCAGTATATATCTCGTGTTAGCATGAATCAAACGAATCCTATTCATATATGACATGAGGTTTTACTTATGACAATAGCCAGGTTTGAAGTGTTCTCCCATGTAGTGGAGCAGGGAAGCTTTACGAAGGCAGCGGAAAAGCTGAATATGACCCAATCTGCCGTAAGTCATGCAATAGCCAGTCTGGAATCGGAGTGGGGCGTTGCCCTATTAATTCGTGATCGTCGTAGAGGTCTTCTGCTGACAGAGGTCGGCCAGAAGATGCTGATACCGATGCGAGAAATATTGAACCAAATGGAAATTATCAAGCAAGAAGCCGCCTTGGCTTCCAATCTGGAGGCAGGCACAATCCGAATTGGGAGTTTCCCCAGCGCATCAGCTAATATTTTGCCAAGCATCATTTCGAAGTTCAATCAGAAGCATCCCAACATTGCCTTTAGATTTTACGAAGGAACTTATGAGGAGATTTTGGAATGGTTTGAGACAGGGGTCATTGACATTGGCTTCGTCATCCAGCAGAACAAGGAACTGAATTTGCATATCGTACCCTTAGTTAAGGATAAGATGGTTGTCGCTTTCCCTGCAGATCATCGCTTTCAACGTGAAGATGTAATTGATGTGCATGATCTGCAGGAAGAGGATTTTATTATGCCGAAAGGGCTTTATCGCGCAAATGTAGAGGAAATTTTCGAGCAAGCTCAAGTTACTCCCCGCATACGCTTTGAGGTGCAGGATTGTAATACCATCTCCAGTATGGTGCAGGAAGGGCTTGGCGTTACCATCGGGCCTGAGCTGTCGTTCAAAAATCAGCCCAACATCGGTATCGGTAATCTGAAGCAATCGAGCTGGCGTAAAGTGGCCCTAGCCAGTCCTCCTCTCCAATGCACGTCGCCAGCCGTACAAGCCTTTTTCACTGTCGCAAAGACAATGTTTGCGCGCACGGGAGAGCAAGCTCAAGGATCGGGATCGATTGATGACGAATGTGCCTACACAGAGATGTCCGGTTTCTTGGCAAAAGGGTGAGAGGAGCACAGATTGTATAGACTGAAAACGCTTTAAAAAAGCATTGACATAATAGCGAGAGGGAACTAGTATTGGTTACGTAAACGTTTAACTAACAAAAAGGATGTTCACTGGTCTTATTCAGTTTCGAATTATGAAAAACGTTTACCCACGAGAGGTGGTTAGATGGCAGCTACGATCAAGGATATCGCACGAGTTGCTGGTGTCTCTACCGCGACCGTATCGAGAGTCATTAATAATCTTGGCGGATATAACGAAGAGACGGAGAAGAAGGTTATCGCCGTAGCCAAGGAATTGGGATATCGAAAAAATGAAAATGCAAGAAGCCTGGTGCAGAAGTCGACCAATACGATAGGTGTCATTATGCCGGATGTGGCGACTTCCTTTTATGGGGATATTATTAAAGGGATTGAGGACACTTCGTATGCGCATGGCTACAGCGTGATTTTGACTCATGCCGGCAGCCATGGCTCCCGAATTCAGGATTGTCTGAAATTAATGGGGGAGCGAAGAGTAGACGGGCTCATTATCGTGTCCATCGAGCTGCAAGAGGCTGCAATCGACGCCATGTCATCACTGAGTATTCCCTTTATTTTGCTATCTACCAAGTCGGATCGAGAAGATGTACCTTATCTCAAAGTGGATGATTTCTGTGCTGCATATACCGCAGTTCAGTATCTCACCCAGCATGGTCACCGGAAGATAGGGATGGCCGGAGCCAATCCAAGAGATCCGATATCTGGTGCCCCGAGAATCGATGGATATACACAAGCCTTGCGTGATCTGGGGATCAAGGTAGACTTGAACCTGATTAAGTCAGGGGACTTTAGTTTCGAATCCGGCAAACAGGCCATGCAGGAGTTCCTTGAAGAGGAAGCCGATATTACCGCAGTATTCTGCGCAAGCGATGAGGCTGCACTCGGCATTATATCGACATGTTTTGAACACGGCATTAGGGTGCCAGAGGAGCTGTCCGTGGTCGGATACGATAACTCCAAAGTGTCGCGTATGTCGATTCCTCCACTAACGACAGTCGCACAGCCCTTGTATGAGATGGGGCGAGAAGGCTGCCGGAAATTAATTGACGCGATTCAGCATAGGATGAAGATTGAGTCCGAAGTGATACCCCATGAATTAGTGGTACGCAAGTCGGTCAAATCATTGAATGCAAAGTAATGGCGAGTATATCCATGTGCAATTGCACGTGAATGAAATAGAGATGATTTTTACGCATTACGTAAACGTTTACGTTTAGTCAGATAGCTTCATATTTCAACCCGAGAGGATTGGTATCCGTTGAGTGAAACAATCAAACAAGCAAAAGACGTGAAATGGTGGCAAACCGCCGTTGTGTATCAAATTTATCCGCGCAGCTTCCAAGACAGCGATGGAGATGGCATCGGTGATTTGAGAGGGATCATCAATCGGATCGATTATTTGAAGCTGCTAGGCATTACCGCAATCTGGCTGTCCCCTGTATATAAATCGCCGAATGATGATAATGGGTATGACATTAGCGATTATCAAGATATTATGGACGAGTTCGGTACAATGGATGATATGGATGAGCTGATTACGAAGGCGAATGAGGCGGGTATCAAGATCATTATGGATCTTGTCGTAAATCATACCTCTGACGAGCATAAATGGTTCATTGAAGCGAAAAAAGGCAAAGACAACGAGTACCGCGATTACTATATTTGGCGGGATCCGGTGAACGGAGGCGTTCCAAACGGACTGGGCTCTATATTCAGCGGCTCCGCATGGGAGTTCGACGAAGCGAGCGGCCAGTATTTCCTGCACCTATTCAGCAAGCGCCAACCAGACCTGAACTGGGAGAACCCGAAGGTTCGCCAAGAAGTATATGACATGATGAACTTCTGGCTGGATAAAGGTGTCGGCGGCTTCCGTATGGATGTCATCGATCTCATCGGCAAAATTCCGGATCAAGAAATTACGGGCAACGGACCGAAGCTGCATGAGTATTTGCAGGAAATGCATGAAAAGACATTCGGCTCTCATGATGTCTTGACGGTTGGCGAGACTTGGGGCGCGACGCCGGAAATTGCGAAGCTGTATTCCGATCCAGCGCGCAAGGAGATGTCCATGGTGTTCCAATTCGAGCATGTCGGATTGGATCAGCAGGAGGGCAAGGATAAGTGGGATCTGAAGCCTCTGGAAATTGCCGAATTGAAGCGAGTGCTGGCGAAGTGGCAAACCTCGCTAGGCGACCAGGGCTGGAATAGCTTGTTCTGGAACAATCATGACCTGCCGCGCATCGTGTCCCGATGGGGCAACGATAAGGAATACCATGAGCAAAGCGCGAAAATGTTCGCTGTTCTTCTCCATATGATGAAGGGGACGCCTTACATTTATCAAGGTGAAGAGATAGGGATGACGAATCGCCCTGTGTCGAGCATTGATGAGGTAGAGGATATTGAATCCATCAATATGTATCATGACCGTTTGTCCAAGGGGTACGCGGCAGAGGACATTATCGCCTCGATCAATGCCAAAGGAAGAGACAACGCTCGCACGCCGATACAGTGGAATGACAGCGCGAACGGAGGCTTTACGACGGGTACGCCTTGGCTGCACGTGAATGACAACTATAAGACAATTAACGTGCAGCGTAATCTAGACAACCCGAATTCGATCTTCTATACGTACCAGCGCTTAATCAAGCTGCGCCAAGAGAACCCGATAATCGTATGGGGCGACTTTGAGCTTATTGAGCATACACCGGAAGAGGTATTTGCATACTACCGCATCTATGAAGGCGAGAAATGGCTCGTGGTAGCGAACATTTCTGAACAAGAGCAGCGTTTTGCTGTAGATGAGAAAGTATCCGAGATCATTATGAGCAACTACGACCGCGCTGAAATCGATGTTACTGCATTTACGATGAAGCCGTATGAGGTGTTAGCGGTAAAGTTAGCATAAGGAGAGATTAACTTTTGGTCCACACGCTCTTTGTGTGGGCCATTTACTTTATTAAAGGATTGTTTGGGATAGAGTTTCGCCGATAGTTGGAATCTATCATCAGAATATTTATCAATATTCATGACTATGATAATAACATCTTATTTCAAGATGGGAGTGTTATTGCATGGTTGTGTCTTGTCCATCCTGTAACAAAAAAGTACAAATTAAAAAGAATGGACATGGTAGATGTACATGTGGAGCGAGCGTTAAAATAGTAAGATAGTGATGCCTCAACGGAAGTCTATGTGTAAAAATACCGGATTTTTTAAACATAGATCTAGACAACTTGTTTTTTATATGCAAAAATTCCCCTAAGGATAAAAATGGGGTGACTGTTATGAGATATATTTATAAATTATTTCATGAAAAAAGTGGGACGGAATTTAATGCAATCTATCAAAAGAGAATTGATTATGAAACGACAGAGCGCTTAGGTCTGTATATCAAGCCAATGAACCAACCCCATGTTTTCGAATTATATTATGTACCTACCAATGAAATGATAAAAATGATTCACCAAATCCATGTTATCTCTAGAGAATTCGAAACTACCTTTAAGCAACTCCCTGCAGTCGCTCAGCAGCAATTTATTATGGAGTGTCTGGTAGAGGAACTGTACAATACCAACGAGTTAGAAGGAATAAGAAGTTCTAGAGAGGAAATCGCAAGAAGTACGAAAGAAGTCCTATTTAATAGGAAAACTAAGCAGAGATTTGAAAGTATGATTAAATCTTATATGAGGCTGCTGCAGAACGATATTAGATTTCCCAAAGTACCTCAGGATGTAAGGCTCATCTATGATGATATTACAAATGGAGAAATTGAGACACAGGAATTGCCGGATGGAGACATTTTCAGAAAAGATACGACTTATATTCTAAAAAAATCAGGAACAGGGAAAGTGGTTCATCAGGGAATAACACCGGAATCAGAAATCATACATAAAACGAACGACTTATTGAAATTTTTAAATGACAATGAAGAAATTCCAACGATTATAAAGGTTGCTGTTGGCCATTACTATTTTGGTTATATTCACCCGTTCTATGATGGTAATGGGAGAACCTCAAGATTTATTAGCAGTATGTATCTTTGTGCGGATTTTGGGAATAGCTCTGCACTTTCGTTATCCAGAGGATGCAATAAATACAGAAATAAATATTTAGAGGCCTTCGAAATTACAAATAGTATAAAGAGCAGAGGCGAACTGAACTGCTTTATTGAATCATTTATTACAATTATTTTGAAAGCTCTCATTCAAATGAATGCAGAGTTAAAAGAAAAGAGTGAATTGCTACAAATAGCTCAAAAGAAATTAAAAATGGAGCCTAGATTAACGGATAAGGATCAAATCTATTTTGAAATTTTGTACGTGTTAGCTCAAAATTACTTTTTTGATTCAAGTAGCGGGCTTACCATTAAAGAGTTAGCAAAAATTTTCGAGAAGTCTGAGGCTACGTTGAGAAAAATAATGAAGGAGTTAAATGGGTTATCACTCGTGGAACAAAAAGGAGAAAGACCAATCTATTACTGTATTCAGCAAAAGTACTTTGAGGTGTAAGCATAAATATTTCACAATAAGAAGGGATTACAAATGCGTATCGTCTCCAGACCTCACCGTAAAGGAGAAGCTACTATTGGCGGATGATATCATACAATCAATAAATTATAATCAGGCACTTGCAACCCTGCGGAGAGAGATTGCCGTCTTGCTGCATCGCGTATGGCCGGAGGAGGATGGATTGCTGGAGGATACGATACCGGCTGCCCATCATGAAGCGCTGAATGCGCGTTCCTTCTATGCCTATGCAGATGGAAAGTTAGTCAGCTATACGGGAGTTGTCACCAAAGCGATCGAGCATGAGGGAGAGAGGTTCGTTATATCAGGACTTAGCTGTGTAGCGACTGACCCTGATTATCGTGGTTTAGGCTATGGGCTAAAAACAGTCGCCGCCGCCACTCAATGGATGGAGCAGAGCGGCGTGGATCTTGGCTTATTTACATGCCATCCAGATCTGGCTGATTTCTACCATCGAGCCGGCTCCTGGCCGGCTGTACCCGATGTGAGCCTTGTTGGCAGTCGCCATGAAGGGGCGTTGACGAGCGACTCGTTGCAGGTCGCTGTGCTGATGCGCCTGTTTTCGGCAAAGGCTATTGCCCATAAGAAGGTACTCCGCAACACGACGATCAATCTTGATCTCCCTGTCGGAGAGTTTTTGTAGGGATGGTTCAAAGCCATCCCTTCTCTTCGGCAATGGCTGCGGCCTGCTGTCTCGATTCCGCATCCAGCTTTTGAATGGCAGAAGACAGATAATTCCGCACCGTTCCAATCGTCAAGAAGAGGGCTTTGCTGATTTCGCTTGTCGTCATGCCTTCCTTCGTAAGCCGCAGCATCTCGGCTTCCCTCTCGCTTAATGGATTCTCATTGTTCATGAAGAGCACTGCAGCCAGATCGGTGCTGATCACCCGTTCTCCAGCCATGACCCTACGAATGGATTCAATGAGATAGTCGATCGGTTCATCCTTAAGCAGATAGGCATTCACTTGGGCATTCATTGCCTTTTGCAAATAGCCAGGCCGGGCAAAGGTAGTAACGATCACAATTTTGCAAGGAAGCCCGGCGTTTCTGATTTGCAATGCCAACTCTAAGCCGTTCATGTGCGGCATTTCAATATCCACCACGCATACGTCTGGCTTATGCTGCTGTATGGCCTCCCATGCCTGCTTCCCATCCGCTACTTCCGCCAATACTTCAATATCGTCTTCGAACTTCAGCAATGAGGCAAAGGCACCTCGCAGCATCTGCTGGTCTTCAGCAATCACAACGCGAATCATGTAGCTGCACTCTCCCTTCCGAGATGATGTAGTGGGAGCATCATGGCAACCGCAGTCCCTCCGGCAGGCGAGCATTCCACTGTAAGAGTGCCGTTCAGCGCGTGCATTCGCTCCTTCATTGACAGGATGCCATTTCCGCCTTCTTTGTGGCTTAGCCCGACACCATCATCAGTTATGTATATGGTGTACCTGTTATCTATCATTTGAAGCTGTATCGTGCAGTGCTGCGCCTGACTATGCTTAATCGTATTTGTAATTGCTTCCCGCACAGAGAGAGCTATCATCGTTTCCTCGACGCTGGATAGCAGTGGGGAAGGGCCATGCTCTATAATTTCAAGCTCAATGCCAACCGTATGCAGCAGCTTGCGCGAATGCGCCAGCTCACTTGTCAGTGAAATGAACTTCATCTCGGAAACGAGTTCCCGTACTTGCTTAAGGGCAATTCGCGAGGTGTTGAGGATGTCGTTCAGCTCTTCTTTGGCCTGCTTAGGGTCTTTATCTACCCATCTAGCAGCCAGCTCGCTTTTTAGTTTGATCATCGTTAAGGTTTGTCCCAGCGTATCATGGAGATCGCGTGCGATGCGGTGTCGTTCTTCCTGCAGGGCATATTGTTCAAGCTGTTCATTGGCAGAATCCAGCTGACCTTGCAGGCTGGCTGCTCTCGCTCTTATGTATAAGATTGAAGGCAGGAGTATCTGGATAATGATAATGGGGAGATGCATCATATACCTGGCATAGAAATCACTTACTCCCCATCTTGCGACTACCGCGTACATAAGGGCTATGGCTGCAGTTCCAACGCCGATTTGCCATTTGGACTTCGATCTGCCTAGCAGATCGGCAAATATAAATCCGAACATGAGAAGATTGGGGTCAATAAAGATACTGAGTACCGCAATCGTGCCGAGACCAGATACAACAGCTGCCAGCAGATAGATATTCCGATGCCATAATGCAATATAGAAGGAAATCAAAAATAAGCTTAGGACCATTAGGCATCCCAAGAGACCAAGATCGGAACGCGTGCTCAGGACAAAATAGCACAAATATACGATCGCAATTACATCTATGAGTAGAAACTGTTTCATCTGATCTCTTGGGTAGATCTTCATCGATAGCCTCCAGATTCACCTAGACTGAAAAATGCCTACCGCACGCTTGCGGACAGACTCCATAGGGCCAAGCTTGAAGACCCGCAGCCACCTTGAAGCGAACCATAGCTGGAATACGGAAATCTCAATCCAGATTGCGATAATGGTTAACGAATTCAACTTGCCGCCTAATGCTAAGCCCCAGCCATAACAGAGCACGGATGCAATCACATTTTGCATAACATAGCAGCTTAACGACATCTTCCCTGTGTTTTCAAGCAGGCGCCACAGTCGATCCAATTTGTTATATTGTACCATTTTACCAATGAGTGCTATATACCCAATTGACAGAAAGGGGGCAAATAAATAGCGGACGGGCATGTCGAAAATGCCGCCAGGTATGAAAATAAGCAGGTTCAATGGCACCCCGACATAGATGCCCAGCTTCATAAGCTTGCTGCGTTGCCGCTGCCCATGCTCATCTGGAGCGAACACTCCGGAGCGCATAAGGCGAACGCCGAGTAAAAACAGAAACACATTCAACGGAATGACAAAAATGGGCTCAAAGCGAAGCAGTACGAAATGAGATAGTCGATATTGGACTTGTTCCATCCATGAACCGTCCTTGTAGAGAGTGGCCACCTGATCAAAGTTCCCCAGTGACATATTGGCGCCCATTATCCCAAGCAGAAGGATACTCAAAATTGCGATGACATGTACGCTGCCAATCACTCTCATCGTGTTGGATATGGCGCGATCGCCACCACGAATAATGAAGGCGGCAATCATGCCTGTTATGCCGTAGCTCATTAAGATGTCATACTCCATTACAAGAATAAAATGAAGCAAGCCCTCCAATAGCAGGATAAGAAGCACCCACATATAGACGCCCGGCCAGGCCTTGCCTGCACGCTTCGCCTGCTGATACTTCATTTCCATGCCTACTCCGAACATGATCGTTAATAAGCCGAGCATCTTGCCATTTACAAAAAATAATACGATCATGCGGAGCAGATCATCAAGCTTCCACCAACCCGTATACGCGTACGTAGTGAGATAAGATAAATCTCCTAGATGTGCAAATATCCAAATATTTGTCCCCAATGTGCCCAGAATCGCGAATCCCCGCAATATATCGAGCAGACGGATCCTCTCCTGACGTTGTTCCACATGTACTCATCCTTCCCTCTTATTCATCATGCAGCTTTATTGTAGTGGGGAAGAGGGGGAGCGGAATATTCACAGCTGTAAAGGAATTAGGATGACAGGTGTCATATTGTTCGAATCTGGATAGCAAGGAATATTGTTGCGCAGGATAAGGCTACAGGATTTTGAAAGAAGGAGATAGCCGCCATATGGATCATATGATTTTTCAGGTTGGAACCGCCCTGCTGTTAGTTACCGCCGCCTCGCTTATCGCTGGGAAGCTAAAGTTTTCGATCATTCCATTCCTTATCGTTCTCGGTATGTTGGTCGGACCGCATGCTCCAGTGATCGGCTTGTTCGACTTAACCTTTATAGAGAGTCAGTACATAATAGCTTTTCTCGGGCGGATGGGAGTACTATTCCTGCTCTTCTACATTGGTCTAGAGTTCTCGGTTTCGAAGTTAATTAAGTCTGGGGGCAATATTGTATTTGGTGGTACCGTATATGTCGTACTGAACTTCGTGCTGGCAATGGCTTACGGATTTTTGGTTAATTTTCCGCTGTATGAAACGCTAATCATTGCAGGGCTGATGTCTGTATCCTCCACAGCCATCGTAGCCAAGGTTTTGGTTGATCTTAGACGTACAGGCAACTCCGAAACAGAGCTGATATTGGGCATGATTTTGTTCGATGATCTCTTTCTGGCCGTGTTCTTATCCGTTATGTCCGGCCTTCTGCTTGGAGGGGCCACATCTATTGGCGGAATATTGCTCTCCGTAGGGATTTCCATGGGGTATATGCTCGTGTTCTTCATCATCGCAAGAGTAGGGCCGCCAGTATTAAATAAGCTATTGAATATCACATCGAACGAAATATTTATTATAGTCGTATTCTCCCTGCTATTCTTTATTGCCGGGTTCTCGGAAACCCTGCATGTAGCTGAGGCTATCGGTGCGCTCTTATTTGGACTTGCTTTGTCAGAAACAGAGCATAGCAAGCGAATAGAGCATCTGGTTGTTCCTTTCCGGGATTTCTTCGGCGCGATCTTCTTTTTCAGCTTCGGTCTAAGCATAGATCCACTAACGCTTGGCGATGCTGCATGGATGGCACTGGGAGCTGTGCTGCTCACAGTAGTGTCCAATATGGTTGCAGGCTGGATTGCAGGACGTAAGGCGGGATTATCCTATAAGGCTTCGACGAATATTGGACTTACCATCATGGCGCGGGGGGAATTCACTATTATAGTGGCGAACTTAGGTATATCAGCCGGTTTGATGCCTTTACTTAAGCCTTTCTCCGCGCTGTATGTACTCGTGCTGGCTATAGTTGGTCCACTGCTGGCGAAAGAATCGAAATATGTGTATAGTGGTCTGAACCGCATATTCAAATGGAGCAATAACAAAGAAAAATCAAACGTACCAAATAAATAGGATTGAAGGGAGATGTCAGGCCATATGGCAACGATAAGGGAAACGGAACTACCGGGTATCGGGAAAAAGTATCAGATGGAAGCTGCGTCGGGAGATAAGGTCGTCGTCGTTATCCATGATGATGGCAGAAGAGAAGTATACCATTTCGAAGATAATGATCCAGAGCAGAGCATTTCCCAAATAACGTTGGAGGACGAAGAAGCAAGACAGCTTGCGTCTATTATCGGAGGCATGAGTTATAAGCCGAAGGCATTGGATACTATCCAAGTGGAACTTGATGAACTCGTCATTGAATGGTGCAAGGTAGGGTCGTCCTTTCCATGCATCAATAAATCCATTGCCGAGCTGCAAATTCGCCAGCGCACGGGAGCAACAATCCTGGCAGCTATAGAAAAAGGAAAGCAGTATATCAATCCCGATCCTGAGGTACAGCTTACGCCCAATATGACACTCGTCATTGCAGGAGAGCGCAAACAAATAAAGCAGCTCAAAGAGCTGCTCGCACAAGGATAACGGATAATTGTAGTCAGAGAGCATCTGCTTGGATAATAGCAGGTGCTCTTTTTGTTTTGCTGAGATAAGGCTTAGCTTTGTCTGATACCTCCCTCCATTTCTTCTCTAATGATCTGCATGAGCAGATTAGCAGAAGATGCTTGCATATATTCCCGGCCGCCTCGCCTCTGCAAGAAGCCGATTTGAATCAGGGGCTCGGCCATATTGACATCAATTGCTTTGATCTCCTTCGCCAGCGGTGTTGTATCCAATACGACGCCCACGGCAGAAGTACCCTTCACAAAGTGTGGAATTGAAGATATCTGACTTACAGTGTTCAGGTTAGGTGATGATTCGTATCTGGCGAAATGCTTAGCTAAACGCAGCGAATATAAGCAGTTTGGTCCGCCAGCTATGATCGGGTAATGGAGAAGCTCTTCCAATGAGATGTTCTCCTGTGCACACAAAGGATGCGCCTGATCTGCAATGAACGTGATCCTCTCTTGATACAGCGGCTGAAAATAGAAGGGAGACGCGTCGGAAGGCTCGCCACAGATGGCAAAGTCCAGCTCCTTTTGCAGGATGGATTGGGAAAGGAAATCGGTATTTCCCGCCACAACGTGACATTGCATGTTCGGCTTATGCGCTCGGAACTTCCGCAGTGCATTAGGGAATACCGTCTCCATCATGGATTCAATTCCTCCAATCCGTACAGACCCAATTTCGTCCTGCTGCAATGCTTTCGCCTGTTCCGAGATATAGTTCCAATGCTGAATGAGACTATCAATCTCCGCTGCCAGCATGTGGCCGGCACGGGTCAATTCCGCATCCCAGCCTCTGTTGAACAATGGTATGCCCAGCTCTTTTTCCAAGCGTTGGATTTGACTCGTAATGGTAGATTGCGCGTAATTCAACTTCTCGGCTGCTCGGGAGAAAGTCCCTTCTTCAAGTATGGTTTTGAATGCGGTTAGTTCTTTGAGATCCATTTGCTTGTTGTCACCTCTATCGAAATAATCGAATAAGATCATGATTTTATTCAATTATACAAATGAAATTATCGGGCGTACAATGGAGGCATCTCAGAGAAGGAGTTGATCGGACATGCCATTCATTCGGGTTAGTTACATGGAGGAGCAATATGACACCCGCCAACTTGAACAAATCAGTAAGACAATCATGTGCGCTTTGATCAAACACTTCAATGTGCCGGAAGATGATTATTTTCAAGTCTTTCATGCCCATAGGGCGGGGGAATTTTTCTACAGCAAGAATTACTTGAATGTTGAACGGAGCGACGACTTGCTCTATATCCAAATTACACTTAAATCGGGGAGGTCGGAACAGCAGAAAACAAGCTTTTATGCGATGCTGGCAGAGGAGCTGTCCAACACGGTGAGTATACGAAAAGGGGATGTCTTTGTCGTGCTTGTCGATAATGAATTCGAAGATTGGTCATTCGGCAATGGCATTGCTCAAATGCTGGATCGTCAGACAAAGGGGAGTGATTGGCATGGCACATCGAGCAATTAGCCCGCAAGTAAGCGAGACGTTAAGAGAATTAGCTCCGGCATTCGTTGATTATTCCGAGAACGTATTGTTCGGAGACTTGTGGCGACGGGAGCAATTATCGCTGCGGGATCGGAGTCTGATTACGATTTCTGCGCTAGTTGCGGGCGGATTGATGGAACAGCTCCCGTATCATTTGCGACTAGCGGTAGAGAATGGACTTCAGCAGGAAGAAATCGTGGAAGTGATAACACACCTTGCGTATTATGCAGGCTGGCCCCGTGCAGCTTCGGCGCTGCAGGTCGTAGAGGCGATCTTCGGGAACAAGGCGTAATCATGGATAGAAAAAGCACAGAACCTAGCGAATGGCTAAGCACTGTGCTTTTTATGTTCAAGCAACTATTGCTGACCTACGAATTCTGTAACTCCAAAGGCAAAAATGCATAATCTCCGTCTCTTACGATCTCACATTTGCGAACCGGAATCGGATGCTTAAATAGAGGGCCGTCAATTACGGTCGTATGGAACTCTCCACCTTCACCACATGGATCGATTCCGCGTGCGAGAAGCTCTTCCACAAACTCGTGAGTCAGAGCACGTCCTAAATCTTCTTCCTTCATGCCCTTCGACAGATTGACTGTCACCAGCATCGTAACAAATCCAAGATTGATGAATTCCTGAACTGCCCCCAGATGATCCATTTCCCAGAGCGGCATTCCTAAGCCTAGCCCTGCATTCTTCGTCACTCGATCATGCCAGCAGCCGTGTTCGGGTACATCCAAGTCACCCGTTACTAGTACTTCGGCGCCTTGCTCCTTCGCATGCGCCAACAGCCCCATGAAGACGGACTCATAGTCTGTCCAGCTTGCCGCACCTGCAAATATAGGCAGCCCGATGGCCTCGGCTTGTGCACGGATAAGCTCAGGCGGCATGCCGTGGGAGCGGGAACGTTTGCCCTCTTCTTCAAGCATGACGATTAAGCCGACTGCTTCTCCGCCCTGCATGGCCTTATAGAGTGCCAATGTACTGTCTTTTCCTCCGCTGAAGGATGCAATGAATCTATGTCCGTGAGCACCGTTCTTCCAAGTTGTTGCGTCTGTCATGGTTGTACGCTCCTTTGTATGTGCAATGTAGATGTGGCTCGGTTGATAAAAGAATGTCGCACGACATGCGTTTTATATAGGGATACTTTATTTTATCACTATTACGTGTGAAGAAATATGCGCAATGCAATAGTAGACGTTTCTGATTTTAGGCATGAGAACCTTCGATGGAGACCGCCTTTTGATTGCAATTATAGTAAAATGGTAGGATGAACCAAGTTGAGGTGACAGAGATGATATATAATCTTGAAGCGTTACAGAAAGCGCACCAAGCGGGGAAGAAGTTCAAGTACCTATTCTTCTGGGGGCATACGCCTCCTGCTGACGGAAGCATCAATCAGAGCTGCTTCAGCCAATGGTGGACAGCTAGCTTTACAGTAGATGGCCATAAATATAGCTGCACGGAGCAGTATATGATGGCAGAAAAGGCAAGGCTGTTCGGTGATAACGAGATGTTGGAAGCCATTATGAACGCGAAGCATCCGAAGCAAATGAAGGCGTTCGGTCGCGCCGTGAAACGTTTTGACAACGAGGTATGGAGCCGCGAATGCTATGACATCGTGAAGCGGGGCAACTTCGCAAAATTTTCGCAAAATGAGGAGCTGTGTGCATTCCTCAAGGCGAGCAAGCAACGGATTTTAGTGGAGGCAAGTCCAGTTGACCGCATCTGGGGTATTGGAATGGCCAAGGATCATCCGGATGTGGAGAATCCGATGAAATGGCGGGGCGATAATTTGTTGGGATTCGCCCTAACCGAAGTGCGAGATCAGTTAATGGCGAATGGAACGGAGTGACCCCACACCATCATAGCTAAATAGGCTGCCCCTACTGCCTTTGTTAGAAGGTAGGGGGCAGCCTATACACTTAACTGCTAGTGATTCTTCTTGCCAACGGTAACGATCGTATTGCTCGCGATTACATGTGGAGCCCCATCTTTATAGTAGTACCAATAAGGCGGCTCATCGGTTATGTTCTCGATTCGCAGACGGAATTCTTTTTTGGGCAGGTCGCTCGATTGAATCATCAGCATATTGCCATCCACCGTAATATTCTCCGGGGCAATAGTGGTTTCGCAGTCCTTCGTAATGATGTTCAGACTGCCGGGAAGTTTGGCGGAAGCCTCATCGATCCGTTTCTGGAACGAAATCAGAACCTTATTGTGCTCCGGGCGGGCGATGGCAGTGGGAACCGGTGCTTCATCGTACATGTATTTGCCTAGGTGATACTCATAGGCCGTCCAAGTGCCAATCCCCATACTTTGCGCGACTTCACCGAGCGCATTGTACCAAGCGCGATCCTTCAACATCCACGTCCTAGACCCGATATCAGCCTGCACGCCAAGTGGAATATTCGGGTGGACTGCGCGTATCTCATCGACGAAATTCTGATAGTTGTGAATATACTGCGGAGGCAGCTCTTCTTCGGGCTTCGTCCAATCCGGCCAATGCGTCTGCAACATATGCAGGTCGGGACGGACAGCCGATATCATTTCCGCCGCATCTAGACCTTGCAGTTCCCGCAGCTTGGTTACCGAATCAGGGCCTGCGTCTATCGCCAGAGTCCAAGTTGCGACCAAAATATCGCGTCTTGCTTCCCGTACCCCGCCTTTTCCATTAATGACCTCATTGAGAAAGCTGTTGACCGCCTTCACCCGAAAGTCGATCCAATCCTGATACAGTTCTTGATTGGTCTGATAATAATCGGGGTTCTGTGGGTTTCTGAAATCAGGAATGTTGGCATGGCCGTACTGCTTAAGGAATGCCGCTTGGGCAAGTGGGCCGACATCACCGTACAATCCGCTTTCTAATCCACCCCATTCAGGGAAATAAGGCTCCGCCACTTCAATGCCGTCGAATGGGTACTCCCTAACCAGTTGAGCGAGCCTGGTCTTTTTCCACTGCACATAGCCCTCGCTATGAGGGGAGAAGCGATAGTACCCGTCATTGACTGGCGTCAACAGCTGCATCTGCCAGCTCGGCCATTCGGCGGGGAACCCCTCGACGGAGTATGAGCCATTGCCCAGAACGAGTGCCCATACCTTGATTCCTCTTTCTCGAAATGCCTCAATTAACTCGCGATTAATATTATTTTCGTTGACAACGAAGTACCGGACGGACTTATATCCGTTCTGTACAATCTCATCGGCGATACTTGCCGCAGAGCGATTCTTGTAATAAGCGAACAGAGGATCAATCTGGATCGTTGGCCCGGATAGTGCCGAAGTTTTATGCTTATTAACACTTGCGATCTGTTCCTCTTCGCTATCCGCGAATGCGTAATGGGAAGGCAAGAGGAAGTATATCAAGAGCAAGGCGAGCGCATATATCCCTGCAATGTAGAACGTATGAGGCTTATGCATCGTTGTGGCGCGATTCATTCGATTTCCCTCCTCTCTTATTTAAACCCGGTTAAGGCTGAGCCAGACTGCATGAAGTATTTCTGCCCGAAGAAGTAGAGGACGATCATCGGCAGTGTCATAATGGTGGAGGCGGCCATGAGCTTCTCCCACTGCGCCCCGTGATCCTGCTGGAAGCCTTGCAGGCCAAGCGTGATTGTCCATTTGGCTGAGTCGTTCAAATAAATTAGCGGCCCCATAAAATCCACGTACGACCATACGAAAGAGAACAATGCCACGGTAACGAGGGCGGGCTTCAGGATTGGCAGGATAATTCGGATATAAATTCGAATCTCAGAAGCCCCATCTATCTTAGCCGCCTCAGACAGCTCTGTCGGTATACCCATTAGAAATTGCCGCAGCAGGAAGATAAAGAAGGGCGCCCCGAAGAAGGCTCCGATCATTAACGGCAAAATCGTATTCACCCACCCAAGCTTTGTGAAGATGATATATTGCGGGATCAACTGTACCTGTGCGGGCAAAATCATCGTGGCAACAACGATCGAGAAGATGATGCCGCGCCCTTTCCACGGTATTCTTGATATGGAATAGGCAACAAGCGGCGATGCGAATAATTGTCCGACAATATTGACGGCACAGATGATGAGCGTGTTGGTCATATACCGGGCAAAGGGGATGGTTTCTAGTGCGGCTTCATAGTTGGACCATTGGAAAGTATCTGGCAAAAGGTTAGGCGGAAGCTGGAAGATCTCATCCGGTGTCTTCAAGGAGGTCATGACCAGCCATAAAAACGGAAATAGAAACAGAAACGAGAATAGAATGAGCACGGCATGCGGCAAAATCGATTTTCGAAGCTTCGCGGCCACGTCAGTCACCTCCGTAATAGACCCAGCGTGCCGAGGTCTTCATGAGCACGAATGTAATGAACAGGACAAGGATGAATAGAATCCAGGCAAGAGCAGAGGCATAGCCCATTTTCAAGTACACGAATGCTTCTTGATACAGGTTAACCGCATAGAACAGCAGGGATTGATCCGGCCCGCCGAGCGACTTACCCCCGTCTACCTTCCCGCCCGCCAGGATGTACGATTCCGTGAAGATCTGAAATGATCCGATCAAACCCATAATGAGCTGGAAGAGGATGATAGGTGACAGTCCAGGTATGGTGATGTTCCAAAATCGATGCCACCAGTTCGCCCCATCAACTTGAGCGGCTTCGTAATATTGCTTCGGCACGCCCTGCAAGGCAGCGAGAAAGATGAGAGCTCCTGCACCGGTTCCCCATAAGCTCATGAGAATTAATGAGGGCTTCGTATACTGGGGATCCAGCAGCCAAGCAGGATCAGGAAGTCCTAAGGAGCGGAGTAGGGTATTGATTAGGCCAAAATCCGGGTTCAGCATCCACGTCCACAAAAGGGCGCTGGCGACGATCGGAATGACGGACGGCAAATAGAAGATCGTCCGATAATAGTTGATTCCCTTTACCTTCGTATTTAACAGCAGGGCAATCAACAGGGAGACAATAAGCGTAATAGGCACGGCAATGAAGGTCATGAATAAGGTGTTGCGGAGTGAACGATAGAAGCTCTCATCCTCAAATATTTGCTTATAGTTATTTAATCCAACCCACTTGGGCGAGCTGAACAGATCATACTCTGTCAGGCTGAAATATAAAGAACTGAAGAACGGATATACCGTAAAAGCTAGAAATCCGATAACCCAAGGGGCAGCGAACGCTAGACCGAGGAGGAAGGTATGCCGCTCCTTCTTCGACCAGCTTCTCTTCTGCTTAGGTGGGGCAATGGATGAGGAGACTTTCATCTTGAGTGTCCTCCTTTCGTCGACAATACGTGAATCGGCTCTGGCTTTGCTGCAAGCAACCGGATGCGAAGGCCATAAATCTACACAGCTTTTATTTCACTAACGGCTGAATCTTGTCTTTCACCTTCTTCAATCCTTCTTCCATGCTTACGGTACCCCTCAGAATGGCATCAACCTGTACGGCGAACTCCGCAATATACTCGTTGGCGAAGGAAGTGGCAGGGAAAGAGCGCAAGTTCTGGCTCGTGGAGTAATCCAAGAACTCCTTAAATCCAGGCACGTCATTATAGGCGGGATTCTTCAGCGCAGACAGCTTCGTCGGCAAATTCCCAATCGCTGCCGTGAATTCGGCCATCTGCTGCGGCTCTGTCATCCACTTCAAGAACTTCCAAGAAGCTTCGGGATGCTTCACACCCTTCGGGATGTAGAATACGCTTGTCGTTACATTGCCCGGATTCTTCAGGTCTGGGTGATTCTCGTCGTAAGGGATAGGGGCGATGCCGTAGTTGAGAGTAGGAGCGAACTGCTTAATGAAGGTTGGCAGCCATTCGCCGTCGATCGTCATGGCATACTTGCCGGAGAAAAACGGATTTTGGGCGGACATATACTGTCCGAGACCGGAAGAGAACCGATCCAAGTTAGCTGAGCCGTACTGATCCCAGATGCCCTTGGATAGTTCGAGTGCAGCTTTGACCCCAGCATTGTCGGGTGTTACCTGCTTCGCAGCCTCATCGTAGAACGAGCCATTGTACGCATTCGCGAAGGTGTACGTGTCCATTCCTGGCCATAATCCGAGCCGTTGCAGGCGGCCGCCACTTTCCACAATGCTAAGTGCCTTAATGTACTCCTTAAGTTGGCTGATCGTCTCCGGCGGCCCGCTGAAGCCGGCCTCTTTCAAAATATCTTTGTTATAAAACAGCATCGTTACATGCATGGCAATCGGTATGGCATATGTTTTGCCATCGTGCTGTGAAGTGCTTATAGCAGCGGGAACGAAGTCTTTCATATCGACGCCGTCCTTAGTGATGTAATCATCAAGCGGCATCATGGCACCGCGAAGTCCCCAAGGCACTACATTTTGCCCGAATTGGGACGCGATATCGGGAGGATTGCCTCCCGTGATGGCGGTCAGCTGCTTCTGATAATCACTCTGGGACAACCCCTTCACCTGAATATCTGAATTGGCGGAGTTCCACTTGGCAATCAGCTTCTCCAGCGCTGCGGCCTCCGGCCCAGTCCATCCATACCAGAAGCTCAGTTCTACCTTCTCCTTGGAGGATGAATTGCCAGACGATCCTTCTTCGCTGGAGGTGCTGCCCCCAGAACAACCTGCAAGCATAGAGAACGCGAGAATGAATGCAAGACACCACATCAACGGCTTTCTTTTCATGACGTTTCCCCCTCCATCATTCAGAAATGTATACTTCCGATTACGCAGAGCGTGTGCGTAGGGCATGCTGCCTGAAGCACCCGGAAGTGTTCAAATATCGCCGTCAATTTCCCTCCCTTCTGGACTTGAAGTATTCCCATGGTAGCATGTATGCGCTTTATTTTGATTTCATTTTCGTGTGCAAAAGTGGGATTATCGTATGAGTGCCTGGCTCCTGTTGGATCGCTTGCTTGCGGTAGGAGGTAGGGGAAATGCCAGTGTATTTCTTGAAGATGCGGCAGAAATAAGAAAGTTCGTTGAATCCGATCGCATAGCAGACATCGGTAACGGACAGTTCGGGCTGCTTCAACATCGTAAGGGCATGGAACATGCGAAGATCCGCTAGGTAACGATTGAACGTCTTGCCTGTCCATGCCTTGAATATGCTGCAAAAGGTGGAGCGGGACAATTTCGCGAGTGAGCAGAGCGTATCCAAATGGAGATCCTCATGATAGGCTGCATGGATATAATCGATAACCCCTGTCATAATCGACCGATATTTCTCGATTTTCTCGTATCCCTCCTGCACAAGATCCTTGTTAATTTCCCGGATGAGCATCGAGAGGAGGAGGAGCAGGTTGGATTTCAGTACGATTTGGAAGAAGGGGGATCGCCGCTCATATTCGGCAAGCATTTCTTTGAGCACATGACGGACGCGTATTTCCGTAATGTGTTCGAGTGTAATTTTCGATTGTGTGCTATCATCGCCGCTGAGGAAATATTCCAGATAGGCGACATCGAAAAAGAAGGGTTCCATCGGCTTCTCTTCGAAGCGCTCGTTAATAAAAGAAGGCATAAACTCACAGCCGTAGATCTCGATGTTCTGTTCGGGGGGAATATCAATACTGTGCAAGGTAAATGGGGGGATTACAAAAATATCACCCTGTTCAATCTCGAATCTCCGATTGCTGACGGTATGCCGGAAAGCTCCTTTCGCCACATACCAAATTTGAAAATAGTCATGGCAATGATAGGTCAGACTATGCTGCTTGTACAGCCTGTACATTTTGCAGGGCAAGCCTTCGAGCATTTCCATTTTGGATGTGAAGTAGATAATGCCCGAGCGAGTCCACTTTCCGATGTCGGCTGCTTTCCACTGAATATCCAACGCCGTTCACTCCTTTGCATCATGTAAATGGGGATCGACTGAAGAGAATGCCATTTCATCGAGCATGCTAGTCAGTTAGCTGTAAGATGCAAATATCCTCCCGCAGAAGAAGTGCAGGAGGATATTTATCTTATTGCAAGTATATTCGCGTGCCCCTCGAAACCTTGACTACGTTTCACAGATTACAGGGTTTGTCCGCTGTCTACCGTGATGATTTGCCCCGTCATTGCTTCTTGCTCCAAGGCGGAGCAGATGAACTGAGCAATATCTTCTGGTGTGGAGATGCGCTGCAGCAACAGATTCGGAGCCAGACGCTGCATACGTTCTTCCTGTCCGAGCCACCATCTTGTCGCTACCGCCCCCGGAACAACGCAATTGACCCGAATGCTGGGTGCAAGCGCTCGTGCTAAGGATTTGGTCAAGCCATGAACTGCCGCCTTGGATACCGCATAGGGAAGGGAAGAGCCGAGTCCCGTCTGTCCAGCTATACTGCCGACGTTGACGATCGCACCACACTGCTTCTCCTTCATATAAGGCGCGACGGCCCGCGCACAGTAGAACATCCCCTTCACATTCACAGCGAACAGTTCATCCCATACGTCCTCCGTTGCAGCGTCGAGATCCTCCATCGGAATATGCTTCGTGATGCCTGCGTTGTTCACCAGTACATCTATCGTCCCAAAGGCTTGAACAACCTCATCAACCATTGTTCTAACTTCATCATCTTGCGAAATATCGGCTTGAACGGCTATGGCGCGCCCGCCACTTGCACGAATGAGTTGTACGGTTTCTTCTGCATCGGCCTCGGAACGCGAGTAGTTAATGGCAACTGCTGCTCCACGCTTTGATAGAGTAAGAGCGACAGCCCTGCCAATTCCAGTGCCTCCACCCGTTACGACTGCCACTTTATGCTTCAAATTCATACGTATTCCCCTCTCCTTGTCCATCCTATTGTCCATTGTATTGGCTACCTATCTATTTGTATAATTGAATGATATGAAGAGATAATTCAATAATATTGAACTTATGAGCAGGAGAATGCTAATGGATATCAAAACCTTAAAAACATTCCAGTGTATCGTTAAATACGGCAGCTTTAACCGTGCGGCAGAGGAAATGAACTACGCACAATCCACCATTACGATGCAAATACAGAAGCTGGAGAAGGAGATAGGCGCACAGCTTTTTGACCGAGGAAAAACGATTCAACTGACAGAGGCAGGCAGAATGTTCTACGAACAGAGCCTGGATATTGTACAGCGCATGGAACAGCTGCAGGTCAATATTGCGGATATGAACAACGGGG
Organism: Paenibacillus sp. E194; assembly: GCF_000935845.1. Classification (NCBI taxonomy): domain Bacteria; kingdom Bacillati; phylum Bacillota; class Bacilli; order Caryophanales; family Paenibacillaceae; genus Paenibacillus; species Paenibacillus sp. E194. Next base: position 15,894 of record NZ_JMDX01000007.1, on the reverse strand, counting down.
AAGCGGGATCAGTCCGCATTGGCGTAACGGAACCGACGGCTAGCCATCGGCTGCCGATTCAGATCGCACAATTCATGGATAACTATCCGAGGATTCGTATTGCTGTAGAAATTGCGAGCACGCCTGTATTGACGGAGAAGCTGCTTGGCGGCGAAATTGATTTTGCGATTTGCTCGTCTCCAGAAGTAGGCACCGATCTTCACTTCGAACCATTATTCGTAGAGAAGTTTGTTCTGTTTTTGCCAGAAAATCATTCGCTCACTGCACGTAATACCATTCAACTGGCAGATATCGAGGGACATCGCTTATTGATCACGGCAGCGACTTGTCCGTATCGCAAAAAGCTTGATTTCATCCTGCAGGGAGCCGGACAGTTATCTATGGACACCATGGAGATTGGCAGCATGACGGCACTGCAGCATTACGTACAAAGGGGGCTAGGAATTGCTTTAGTCCCGGAAATAATGGTGAACCCGTTACCTGAAGGGACAACTGTACGAGCGATAGGCGGAGCCGAAGTGGACATGCAGTCCGGCATGCTCAGTAGATCAGGGGAACATCCGTTAAGGTGTGCAGCCGCAAATATATATCGGTTTTTGGAGAAGGAACTTCGCCAGAACTGATGTGGACGAATGTTTAGCTTATCTGTAACAAGTCTGCAAAACGTTGCAATTATTGTTAGGGGGTTAATATTTATTGACTAACAATAAATACTGATCTACAATGGGTCTCAAATCCATAGAAAACGGAAGTTGAGGCTGGGGAAATGAAAACATCCATGAGTTCAAGAGTTGTGAACATCATTGTGGCATGCGGTATTGTGTTAACCTTGCTCGCGCTTTTGGCGACTCCTTTACTGCTGACTGCCTTTTTGAAGAGTGCCTATTCGATTCTCGATCAGGACATGGTGACCGTGATAACGTGCAGTATTTATTTATGCGCGGTGCCGTTTGTGATGGCTTTATTTCAGCTCAAGAAACTTAGTAAAATAGCGTTAGGCGGCAATCCGTTCACCCATCATACCGCAAAGGCATTGAAGGTCATTGCAGTCTGTGCATTTATTGAGATTGTCTTGTTCAATGGTTGTTCCGTATTTTTGATATACGCTTACGATCTATTCTTATATGCGGCGACTATCGTCCCGATGGTAGTTGTAACGTTCATTTCGCTAACAGGTGGGTTATTGAGCTTAACCTTGGCTCAGTTGTTTGAGGAGGCTGCGAGAATCAAGGAGGAAAACGATCAAACGATATAAAGCGAGGTTATAGTTGTGGCAATTATCGTGAATCTGGATGTAATGATGGCCAAGCGAAAGATGAGCTCAACCGAGCTCTCGAAGCAATTGGGCATTACGATGGCTAACCTGTCGATATTGAAGACGAATAAAGCGAAGGCGGTGCGCTTCTCTACACTCGATGCACTATGCAAAATTTTAGACTGTCAGCCCGGCGATATTCTCGAATATGTTGAGGATGAGGAAGAGCAGGAAGACAGCTCGCACACCTAAGAAGTGCCAAAAATTCGTCTATAAGCCGAACACCACAAAAAGCAATCAACAGCCGTCCGAATAGTCTCGGGGCGGGTGGTGGATTGCTTTTTTTGTTTGTTGTCTGTTATTGTACCGTCACAATCGTAACGCCCTTCATCACATTGGCGGGCTTATCCTTGTTATACAGCCAATAGGCAGGTGTATCCGCAATCTGTTGAATTCGTAGGAAGAACGCTGACTGTGGCAGTTGATCCGATTGAATGATAAGCATATTGCCGTCGACAGAAATAAGTTCTGGTGGGAGGGGGAGCTCTGCCTTGCCCGTTACAATGCTCACACTGCCTGGACGCTTGGCGGAAGCTTCATCAATCCGCTTTTGAAACGAAATCACGACCTTGTCTCGCTGTGGTCTGGCGACTGCAGTTGGAACAGGGGCTTCGTCGTACATATACTTGCCGAGATGATATTCATAGGCAGTCCAAGTAGAGAACCCCATGTCCTGTGCTACCTCGCCGAATTCTTGAAGCCATCTGCGATCCTTCACCATCGATAGGGTAGAGCCGATATCAGCCTGCACACCTAGCGGAATGTTCGGATGGACGGCACGTATCTGATCCACGAAGTTCTGGTAACTACGAATATACTGCGGCGGTAGCTTGCTCTGCGGCTTCATCCAATCTGGCCAATGCGTCTGCAGGAAGTGAAGGTCAGGCTGAACGGCAGAGATCATCGCTGCAGCATCGAGCCCTTGCAGCTCGCGCAGTTTGGCAACAGAGTCAGGCCCAGCGTCTATTGCAAGTGACCAGGTAGCCACCAGAATGTCGCATCTGGCTTCTCGTACTCCGCCTTCTCCGTTCATGACCTCATTCAGGAAGCTGTTTACCGCTTTGACGCGAAAATCGATCCAATCCTGATATAGCGCCTTATTGGTCAGATAATAGTCTGGATCGCGTGGGTTGGTAAAGTTCGGTATGCGTGGGTGCCCGTACTGTTCCTTGAATGCCGCTTGGGCAAGGGGGCCAACATCGCCGTATACACCACGCTTAATTCCGTCCCATTCAGGGAAATAAGGTTCTGCTACCTCGATCCCGTCAAAAGGATAATCGCGTACCAATTGGGCGAGCTTCTGCTTCTTCCACTGAACATAGTCCTTACTATGCGGGGAAAAGCGATAGTACCCGTCATTCACAGGCTTCAGCAGTTCCATCTGCCAGCTCGGCCATTCCGGAGGGAATCCCTCTACGGAGTAAGATCCGTTGCCGAGTACAAGCGCCCATACGTACAACCCTCTTTGTTTGAAAGCCTCGATGAGTTCACGATTGACGTTGTTTTCGTTCACGACGAAATAATGGACGCCCACAAAGCCATTCTGGATAATCTCATCAGCAATGCTGGCTGCCGAGCGATCTTGATAATAGCGGAAAGTCGGATCTACCTGGATCGTAGGCCCTACAAGGGCAGGGGAATGTTGCTTCGCAAGCGGTGAGCAGGGATGCAGCTTCTGCTTGGGCGATGTATTCGTGATCGATGACAGCAAGATGGGAGGAGGTAAGCGATCCGTATGGGAACCGGTTAATCCGAAATTGCGAAACGAACGAAATGAAAACATCACAATACCTCCTCTTATGCCGGCTTCTTGCTGCATCTGCATCATGTCGAACCAGAGCCTACTGCGGGCTCAATCATTATTTTCCCTTTATAACGAATTGGTTCATGAAATGCAAATTGTCCATTCCACTTTTCACTCACATTACGAATGGACAGCAGCGCAAGGGAGCTCTATCCATTCATACGGCTGCTGCAATGCTTTCATACCATTTTCAATGATGGAAATGATCGCAATCGTCTGCTCAGACGGAACGGTCGTATGACCAGACTCGAAGAAAGCAACCAAGTCGCGGGCGAACAGCTGGAAGAAGTCCGATTCTGCCCTCAAGATGCGGCTGCTGCCAGAGCGATATTTCACCGCCATCGTAAATGGGCATTCGTCGCCAAGATGGCGAACTGTTGCTTGCCTGCCATCCCCGAATTCAATCAGCAGCGCTGGGGCTGTCTTCGTTCCGATTGACATTACTCGCTTCGCGTCTGCACCCATGAGCGAAATAATCGGTTCAATCTGATGGATGGAGTAGTTATGAAATGCACCAGGCCCCAAGCTGGATATAACCTCAATCCCTTCACGATCTGCTTTAGTATATTCAGCAGCATAACGCAGGGCCGATGAGGAGTACAGCGGCGTGCCGTGCTTAGCAGCATGTTCGAACAAGCGAATGGCTGCAGCCCGATCAGGGGCGAACGTCTTATCGATATACGTCGGCTTGCCAGAAGCCAGCGGCAGCTCAGCAAGTAATTCGTGCTGCTCTGGATGGTCAGGGGCGAGCACGATTAGGTAATCACTCTGCGCGACAACTTGCTCAATGCTGTCCAATAGCTGAACACTATGCTTATCCGCCCATACAGCATTGCTGATCCCATGTTCCGAATCCTTCAGGCCATAGGCATAGGCGACCTCCATGGTTCCTTCAGAGGCATTGCGAATCCATGCTGGATAATTATTGGCATGCCATTCGTCTAAGTAATAATCGATAAACCCGATTTTCTTCATGCGAATGAACCTTCCTTCGCGAACGAAACTTCCTTTCTTTGTTCGGATGAATCGTAAATAGCTTGCAGCATCTTGGCAGTCAGAATAACCGTATCAATATGGGAAGGCAGCTTCTCGCCGGATTTGATACAGGAGATGAAGCTGTCAATCTCGTTCTGGAACATATCTGTCTTATTGAACTTCGGCGTGCTCTCCATCAGAGCCCCGTGCTTCGCGCTGTAGATCGTGAAGTCTGCGCCGTACTGCAGGCGGATGCCAGCCTTGTCGCCGAGGAAGTCGATGTACATTTCGTCCACACCAATGTTCTGTGCCCAAGCGCCATTGACCGTAATGGAAGGGCCGGAAGTGCGGATCATTGCCGTTACGAAGTCATCTACATCGTACGTGCCTGCATAATTCGGAGGTCCTGCCCACATGTTGATATAGGAGTAGTTCTCCATATCCTTGCCCAGCTTGCTATAAGCCTGACCGGTTACGGTCTGCGGATCTGGATCGCCCGTGCAGTACATTACGATATCGAGGAAATGTACGCCCCAATCAATGAGTGCCCCGCCGCCGGCAACAGCCTTGTTCGTGAAGTCCCCGCCAAGACCCGGGATCGAACGTTGGGAGCGGAAGCTGACGTAAACATGGTACAGTTCGCCCAGATCGCCGTCGGCAATCATCTTTTTAATAATATTCACGCCTGTATTGAACCGATTTACGACCCCGATGTTCAACGTCATGCCTGTCTCATGCTGCACCTTCTGCATCTCCAATGCCTCTGCATACGTTCTGGCAGCTGGCTTCTCGCACAGCACATGCTTGCCTGCGCGCATGCAATCAATCGCGATGGAGGCATGGCAATAGTTCGGTGTACAAATGGACACAGCTACGACTTCCGGATCACCCAGAATGATATGATAATCCTCAATTGCTACCCCACACTCGTACTTCTCGGCAGCTTGCTCTGCCCGTTCCTTGCGAATATCACAGAAATACTTAATCTCCACCTCTGAATTCGCCATATAAGACGGGATGTGGGCACTGTTCGCAATCGTCCCGCAGCCGATAATGGCAACAATCGTTTTACTCATATCGAATCCCTCCAAGGTATGGGGCCAGTAAGGAACTAGGCCGAATTAGTTCTAGTGACTTGCGCAATAAGTACTCCCATGGTAGCATGTATGCGCTTTAATTAATTTGACTTTCGTATATAAAATTGGGATTATCGTTCGATTTTCGAGTAGGGATCGCCTCAATCTACGTCTTCTACAGAGCTGATACAATAGGCATGCATATTTTACAGATTCCGAACAAATCCCATATATAGTGGAATCCTTGCCATCTATCCCATATACTTAGAGCTTACTGATTTGAAAATATAAAATGAATGGGGATATGAATAATGTCTAATTTGCCTAACTGCCCTTCCTGCCAATCGGAATATACGTATGAGGATCGCAATATGCTGGTATGCCCGGAATGCGGGCACGAGTGGTCTGCGAATGCAGATGCTAGCCATTCGGAAGATGACAAGGTCATTCGCGATGCGAACGGCAATATATTGAACGACGGAGACATGGTATCCGTCATTAAGGATTTGAAGGTAAAGGGGAGCTCTTCCGTAATCAAAATCGGAACTAAGGTGAAAAATATTCGCCTTGTTGACGGCGATCATGATATAGATTGCAAAATCGATGGTTTTGGCGCAATGAAGCTGAAGTCTGAATTTGTGAAAAAGATATAAGCGAGCTATGCGAAAATGTAAAACCCACCTAGACGACTGTCACAGGTGGGTTTTATTGTGTCCGCTATTCAATTTGCAAGATTGAATTGGGCATCGCTGAGCAACGGGTGTGTCACGTGAACAACGTTGTTTTGCTTACGCTCAGCTTTCGGACATGATACCTCCATTGACATGAAGCACCTGGCCTGTGACATAGGAGGAATCATCAGAAGCTAAATAAATATAAGTCGGTGCAAGTTCAAATGGCTGTCCGGCACGTCTCATTGGGGTGTCACGTCCAAAGGTTGAGACATAGTCAGCTGAGTAACTGGATACGGTAAGCGGCGTCCATATCGGGCCCGGAGCGACAGCGTTGACGCGTATGCCTTTATCAACAAGCTGCAGTGACAATGAACGTGTAAAGGATACGACGGCTCCTTTGGTAGAGGAATAATCAACTAGCAATGGAGCGCCTGCATATGCGGTTACAGAAGCAGTTGAGATGATGGAGCTCCCCGGCTGTAGATGAGGGAGGGCGGCTCTGGTCAAATAAAACATTGGGAATATGTTCGTGCGGAACGTATTTTCCAGCTGTTCGTCAGAAATGCAGAGCAAACTTTCCTGAGGGAACTGAACGCCCTGGTTCAGCACAAGCACATCGAGCCGACCATAGTGTTCGATTGTTCTGCGGACGACCTCTTGGCAGTGTGCTGGCTGACGGAGATCAACTTCAAGCAGCAAGCATCGCGCTCCATAGCTTTCAACCATTTGGCGAGTTGCCTCTGCATCTACACGCTCGTATAGATAGGCGATCGCAACGTCTGCCCCTTCTTTGGCAAAGCCGATGGCAACAGCACGTCCGATGCCGCTGTCACCACCAGTAATAATCGCTACCTTGCCCGCCAGTTTGCCGCTGCCCTTGTAACCTGGATTATCGGATATTGGCAGAGGGTGCATCAAATATTCAAGTCCTGGCTGTACATTCTGATGCTGCGGCGGGAAGGTAAGGGGGACTTGGCGACATTGTGTTTCATAGCTGTAATAAGGAATCATCGGAATCATGACAAGATCCTCCTGTGACTTTGTAAACTTACAGGCAGGATATTCGCCTACGCTAAGATCGGTGCTTCGGAAGTAAGATCGTGACACATGACCGAGTCTTTATTGTGCAAACGGAATGTGAACATGTTATACAAACAAGAGACTTGTCCCATCGAATACATCTCCCCGGTTCTATGATGAACCTAGGAATATGTTGTGCCTGTGCGAATTTGGCAAATAATAAACAAGCACAAGTCGGGAATGTTCATGGACCTGTCAGGAGGTAGATGGTATAATACGAGGTAGAACAACAGGTTGAGGTGGCAATTATGGCAACGGCAATTTCTTTTTTTGCAGGTGCTGGTGGACTCGATACAGGCATTCACCAGGCAGGCTTCGATATTAAACTATCACTTGAAATAGAACCTATATTTTGCGAGACGCTTCGGGCAAATTATCCGGATATGAATGTGGTCGAGGGCGATATTTCGGACTATTCTCGGGAACGCATCTATCGAGAGGCGGGCTTGGATGAGAGGCAGGACATTGATCTCATGTTCGGCGGCAGTCCTTGTCAATCATTCAGCACGGCGGGCAAAAGGCAGGCATTTGAAGATCCGCGCGGCAATGCGATGTTGAAGTTCGCGCAGCTGGTGGAGGAGACACGCCCCAAGGTATTTCTATTGGAAAATGTGCGCGGACTGCTGTCTGCTTCTTTGAAACATAGACCACTGCGCCAGCGGGGAGAGGAGCATGCTCCGCTTGAACCGGAGGAGATGCCCGGCAGTGCGCTCACACATTTGCTCCAGCATTTCCATGAATACAATGTGACCTATGAACTGCTGAAAGCAGCTGATTACGGGGTTCCTCAGTCGAGGGAGCGGGTATTCTTTGTCGGCGTACGCAAGGACTTGAGTACAACATATGCGTTTCCTGCCAAGACACACGACGCTGAGGGCAGCGAAGGGCTGCCGAGATGGGTGACGCTTGGAGATGTTTTGCGCGACTTGAACGTAGAAGAGCATCATTACCCTCGGTATTCACCGGAGAGATTGTATTACATGCACATGATTCCGCAGGGTGGAGGTAACTGGCGAAGCTTGCCCGAGGAGTTCGTAGAACTGGCTATGGGCGGTGCCTATGAGTCAGGCGGAGGCAAGGTAGGCTTCTATCGGCGCCTATGGGTCGATCGGCCAGCCCCAACGCTGCTGACCTCACCCATTCAGAAGAGTACGAATCTCGGACACCCGTATGAGGATCGTCCGATAAGCATTGAGGAATACATTGCCCTGCAGGAATTCCCGAAGGAATATCATGTAGCAGGCACATTATCACAGCAATATACGCAGATTGGAAATGCAGTTCCCGTCCGTCTTGCAAGAGTGCTGGGCAGTTCGATCATGCAGCTGCTTGAGCGCATTACAGAGATACAAGAAGCGAATCCAATGGAAGCAGCAGCAAGCAGGTAACATGGGTTGGGTTGCTTATAAGAGTACAAGGACTTCAAGGTGCAGAAATCATTTCTGCACTTTTTTTGTGTATCCATACGTGTAGAAGAATAAGTAGAATTACCTTTCGTGGTTAGGACTTTAAGTGGTTTACATGAATCATTCAATTACCCATATAGGCTGAATGACATGCATATGGTACAATAGATGGAACCAATAATTAGGAGGTATACTCATTGATCGGACGTAGCGGAAATCCAACGCTTAATGAAGAAACGTTTGCAAATCAGGGTAACTATGAGAATCAAGAACGAATGACGATCGGCGGTACCGTCAATAAATCGTTCATGGCGCTGGCGCTGCTTGTTGGAGCGGCAGTCATATCGTGGACCATGTTCGCGAATGGATACAATATGAATCCATATTTAATAGGTGGAGTAATAGGCGGCGCGATTATAGCACTTATTATCAGCTTTGTGCCGACAACGGCCCCGTTCCTTACGCCGATTTATGCGATAGCCAAGGGACTTTTCTTAGGTGCTATATCTGCAAGGTACGAAGCATGGCAAGGAGGAATCACCCTTCAGGCAGTATTGCTGACAATGTGCGTATTCATGGGCATGCTGCTGGTGTACAGACTTGGACTAATCAAGGCGACAGACGGATTCCGTAAAGGTGTCATTACGGCGACAGCAGGGGTTGCCCTTGTCTACTTGTTCAGCTTTATTTTAGGGTTTTTCGGTATTACCATTCCTTATTTGCACGAGAGCTCGCTTATAGGCATTGGAATATCTGTCGTTATCATCATCATTGCAGCATTAAACTTCATTCTTGACTTTAATTTGATTGAAGAAGGTGCGGAACAGGGCGCTCCAAAGTATATGGAGTGGTATGGTGCATTCGGATTGCTCGTGACGCTTGTATGGCTGTACATTGAGATTATTCGTTTGCTTGCCAAGATTGCTAACCGAGATTAATAGATCTGCATGTATTTTTAAGCCATTCCTCTCTAGGGATGGCTTATTTCATGTACTTCTGTAGAGAGAGTAGGCTGAAATAAGCTGTTCACTCTTAGGCATATGGGAAGTGCTTTGCTCATTTATAGCTAATATAGGCTCCATTTTCGTTAAATTTATCCCTCGAGTAGAGGAATTCACCCTTGTAGTGGCATCCTGTATCCCTCTACAATGTAAGCAATTAGACCTAGTAGTTATCGAGCCTGCATCACCAGCCACGAGTAGTCTCGGTACTACCGCATATCCATTCTTATATTCACATCCAATTTTTTACTTTTTCCCGAGTAGACATTCATCTTATCCTCATCACCGTATAGAGCAATCTTCTTACCTAGTTCCGTAAGCGCTTTAATTAATCGACTCCTCACTCATTTGGTAAGCGCTTTAATTATTGCCAGACCACACTTTTATATCTTCTCGGTAGCATTCGCCTACATCATGATCATATTTCATTCCACTTTTGACTCTGGCAAGGAGGTGATCGCTGCCACAATGACTTTGTAACATCCACCGTAACAATTCAAAAGAGGGTTATACCAACAACAGTCAACAAGATACAGCCTCATTTCGCTAGCTCTAAGATACGCAGAAGCTTGAATGGTAGGATAGTGCCATTTTTTTAGGCTTGGACAAATTTGAACATGCGGGAGTGTTATGAGATGAAAAAAAGCTTGATGTTGTTAATGATTATCGCCTTGATGGGCATGATGGCTTTGTCTGGCTGCGGCAGTAAAGATGCGGGAAAACCGGCTGAACCAGCGAAGGAGCAGACAACAACGACAACGCCGCAGGAACCTGCGAAGCAAGAACCTGCTAAAGAGGAGAAGGTTGAAGAATTCTCCATGGTCATTCGTCACATCAACGTCCGTGACACTGCGAAGGCGACGCTGAAGCAGCTGGAGGATGTTGTGGCGAAGACAGAACAGGATGTTCCTGGCTTGAAGTTCAAGTTGGACGGGGTAGAGGATACAGTTAACCGTGACGTGAAGCTGAAGGCGGAGATGTCCGCTGGCACGCAGCCTCCGATCTTCAACCTGTTCGGTGGCGATGACACGGTGAAGTACTCTAAGGCAGGCCGTTTGCTTGATTTGACTGGGATTTTGGATGAACTGGGCTTGAAGGATGCATTCTTCAACTTAAGGGAATTTACAGTGGACGGTAAAATTTACGGCCTCCCTGAGGCTGGTTATATCGAAGGCTTCTTCTACAACCAAAAACTGTTCAAGGATGCGGGCGTAGAAGTGCCTAAGACATGGGATGAATTGATCAAAGTGTGTGAAGCCTTGAAAGCAAAAGGTATTACACCAATCGCCTTGGGCTCAGGCGCAGGGGATGGCTGGGCAGCCAACATGCTGGTGAACTCCCTGTTCGTCGGCTTAGGTGGACCGGATCTGCAAGAAGGCTTTGCATCCGGAAAGACAAAGTGGACTGATCCGGCAATCGTCGAAACATTTAAGCGTGTTCAAGACTTCAAAAATAAAGGCTACATTGACCCGAACGTACTTGGTCTCAAGTATCCGCAAGGTCAAGCGAATTTCTACACAGGCAAAGCTGCGATGCTGTTCGATGGCAGCTGGGCAGCAAATGCAATTACAGGTGATACTTCTACGGTGAAGGATGTAGCTGGATTCTTCCGCATGCCTGATGTAGGCGGCCCTGGCGACGGCTTGATCAATGGCGGTTGGTCAAACGGCTATGGCTTCTCCGCAACGCTGAAGGACAATGAGCTGAAGGCTGTTAAAGCATTCATTAAAAATTTATACACGATCGAAGAACAAAAGCGCAGCCTTGTTGAATCCAGCCGTATCCCTGCTATGAAGGGTGTGAGCGGTGTCGAGGGTGGTACGGAATTAGTGAAGGCGCTCGGCGAATCACAAGGATCGGCGAAGGGTGCATTCCCGGCATTTGATGCGCTCGTACAGAAGAGCGTGAAGGTAACTTTGGAGCAAACCGTACAAGAGGTGCTTGGCGGCAAGCTTACGCCTGAGAAGGCAGCTGAGCGTATGCAGCAAGCACAAGAGAAGGGCAATAAGGAAGGGAAATAATCTCGTCGCATTGCATAGTTGGGGGCCGCAGCAGCGCTGTGGTTCCCCTTTCTTATCAGGGTTGCGTATATGCTGGTTCGTCAGGCATTACTGCTCTGACCAGGAAGAAATAGCAGCTGATTAGGCAGTCTTCATCGATGAATGGACTTCAGCAGGTGTTTTCCTATCATTTTGTCCCGGTTATGGCCCCACGCTCACCGGATAATGGGAGATGTGAATCATGAACAAGATACTCCGGAATCGTGTCGCTTTCTTTCTATTTGTAGTTCCGGCACTGGCACTCTACATTACGTTCTATTTAGTGCCTCTATTCAAGTCGCTTCAATATTCCGTAACGAGTTGGGACGGCATTACGGAGCCAGTCTTTAACGGATTCGATAACTTCGCCAAGGCATTGTCAGATGAGAAGTTTTGGATCGCGTTCAAGAACAATATTTATTTTGTGTCTTTCTCCGTATTTATTCAGGTACCCATGATTGTGTTCGTCTCCATTTTGGTCAGCGGTGTAAAACGGATGCTTGATTTCTACAAGCTGACTGTATTTATGCCGAGTATCCTCTCGACCGCTTCGATTGCGGTTATTTGGCAGTTCATTTATTCACCCGATGCAGGTCTGCTCAATCAAATCTTGAAGGCAGTCGGCCTAGATACGTGGACAAGATTGTGGCTGGGGGATGAGAATACCGCAATGCTGTCCGTACTCGTGACCAATGCTTGGCAATGGACAGGATTCTACATTGTCCTTGTGTTGGCGGGCATATTCGCGATTCCGAAGGAGATGTTGGAGGCCGGAGAAATAGACGGTGCGGTCGGCTGGCGCAAGGCATGGCTGCTAACCATTCCGCTCATTCGCCCTGTTATTGTAGTAACAATGCTGCTTTCCATCACAGGTGCCATGAAGGCGCTGGATATTGTACTCATCATGACGAATGGCGGTCCATTCGGCAGTTCTGAAGTTATGGCGACGTACATGTATCAGCAGGCATATGCGCTTGGCGACTTCGGTTATGCGAATGCCATAGCGATCATCATTACGGTATTTACTGCAATCCTCTCGCTCATTTACCATATCATTAACAAGAAGACGTCGAAGGAGGCGGAATACTAATGAGGGCTTATCGATCCAAGCGTATTCTGTCTCATGTCGTGCTTCTTATCTACGTGGTCATCGTTATTTTCCCTATATTGTTCGTTGTGCTCTCTTCCTTCAAGGACAATACAGAGATCTTCAATAATCCTTGGGGATTGCCAGCTAGACTAAGCTGGGACAATTATGATAATGCCTTGTCGAGTGCACATATAGGCCGGTACTTCATAAACAGCTTATATATTAGCGTGATCGCGACGACCGCGACCATACTTCTCTCTACAGCGATTGCTTATGCAGTTACACGGATGAGGTTCCCATCTTTAAGCAAGCTTGTTATGGGGCTCCTGCTCTTGTCGATCCTCATTCCACCCGCATCGCTGCTTGTACCGCTGTATATGATGATTAAGGACTTCGGTATCTACAACACTCCGTTCGCCCTGATGATTCCGTATGCGGCATTCGGCATCCCGTTAACGACGTTCGTCATCGCTGCCTTCCTCAAGTCAATTCCAACAGAGCTTGAAGAAGCAGGGGTTATGGATGGACTGTCCACTTACGGATTGCTGCGCCGTATCATTATCCCATTGACGATGCCGACTCTCGTCACGGTCTTTATTTTGAATTTCATCAGTCACTGGAACGAGTACATTATGGCGAACCTGTTCTTGTCCGATCAGGAGCTGCGTACGCTGCCGGTTGCAGTCGTATCCTTTGCCGACAAGTTCAATATGAACTACGGGGCGCTCACTGCAGCCATTACGATCAGCGTCGTGCCTGTCATTGTCATTTATGGTGTTCTGCAGAAGCAAATTATTGAAGGTGTGACAGCAGGAAGCGTTAAGGGGTAATCGATTTAGCAAATAGCTAGAAATGGGGAATAGGGCTGTCTTCTAGTTATAGAGGACAGCCTTTGTCATGTTAAATAGAGGTAACAGGTCGCGTGCGATTGTGCTTGTTCGTTATCGTATATCAGTTTCAGTGCCTAGAAAGGGATGGATCGCGTAGGGAAGGAGAAAGAGATACCATCGTCCCACATACAAGAAGGCCTACCCTTGAGAGCAGGCCTTAGTTGGATGGTTGATGATACGAGGGTGATTGGGCGTAATTAGTTGATGGATAGAGCGCCGTTTTTGATCAAGTTCAATGTGGGGGAACCTTCAGTAAGCACAAGCTTCTCTTCCGCATCACGCGCTTCTTGCTTGGGCTCGACAACGTAGCGATAGTTTATGGCATGTTCAAGCAGATACGGCTCTTCCCCATTCACGTAATCGAGATAGCGTGCACGCAAATTCGTAGTCTGTTCCACGTAGATGACTTTGTACATCCGATTGTCCAGCTGCTTCGTCAGGAACACGAAGATGCCGATCTCTTCAGGGATAAGCTCCGCTGATTCAGGGGTAAATGGCAGTACTCGCGACCAATCCGCCATCTTCATCGCCTCCATTTCGTTTCAAATTATTTCACATGACGTGTAAACAAGGACGTCTGCAGATACCCTCAGGCCTAGCTCAGAATTGATAGCACAAATAGCTAAGCAGACCTGCATAATCTCGGTAGATGACCTTAGCTTCGCGTTCTGGTTCTCCGCTTCCTAGTGCGATTAGGATCGGAACGAAATGTTCCGGTGTAGGCACAGCGAGCTTCGCGTGGGGGGCGTCTTCGGCATAATTGAATAGCGCTTCAACGTTTTTGCGTTCAATGTTGTCGATTAGCCAGTCGTCGAATTCCAGCGCCCAATCCTCGGTCACATCACTGTGCAAGCTCAGATTGTGAACGGTCACGCCGCTTCCGATGATAAGTACACCTTCATGCTGCAGATCCCGAATGGCACGGCCAATCAAGAATTGATCCTTGGCGCTCAGATTCGGATTCACTGACAACTGTACGACTGGAGTGGAAGCGTTCGGATCGAACTGCTTGAGCAAGGACCATGTGCCATGGTCAAGCCCTCGCTCGGCATCCAGCTCACTCTGGATATCGTGTTGGTTCAATAGATTGTGGATGCGGAGAGCCAGCTCTTTATTTCCCTTAGCAGGATATTGTACGGCGAACATCTCATCCATCCACCATGGTCCAAAGTCATGAATGGTGTGGTAGGTATCGTCCGTGTACGTTATTCGCGTGCTGGATTCCACCTCCCAATGCGCAGTGAATACGACGAAGGCAGTTGGTTTTACAGGCAAATCCTTGGCAAATTGGGCTAAAAAGCGGGTATAGTCATTCTCCTGAATGGCGATGAGCGGCGATCCATGTGCAAGAAATAATACAGGCGCCGAAGTCGTTGTAGCGGTGGACATGATTCACACACCTTCCTCTTTTATATCTCTTAGCGTTAAATCACATAATCAGCAGGTCGGCTGACACGGGAGAGGAACTGCTTCGTCCGATCGTGCTTCGCAGCTCTGAAGATTTCTTTTGGTGTTCCTTCTTCCACGATCGAACCCTGATCGAAGAAGATCACTTTATCTGCAATTTCCTGAACAAACCCCATCTCATGAGACACGATAATCATAGTCCGTCCTTCCTTGGCAGCTGCCCGAATAACGGCAAGCACTTCGCCGACCATCTCCGGATCAAGTGCGGAAGTTGGCTCATCGAGCAGAATTACCTTCGGTTGAAGGGCGAGTGCCCGGGCAATGCCGACACGCTGCTGCTGACCGCCTGATAGCTCGCGAGGGTAGTAGTCTTTGCGATCCTGAAGTCCGACTCGATCCAAGTAGCTGCTTGCGATGTCACGGGCTTGCTGTGTCGTCATTCCTTGTACCGTCACGAGACCTTCCATAACATTTTCAAGAGCTGTCTTGTACTTCAGTAAATGGAACTGCTGAAATACCATCGCGGTATTGCGGCGCAAATACAGAATGTCGCGCTTCGTCGCCTTGGACATATTCAGTTCATAGTCGCCCAGTGCAATTGAGCCCGCTTGCGGTGTCTCCAGGAAGTTCAGGCAGCGAAGCAGTGTAGACTTGCCTGAGCCTGAAGGGCCGATGATGGCGACAACCTGACCTTCTTCAACCGTCAGATCCACATGGTGCAGCACGACATGTTTACCGAATGTTTTGTGTAAGCCTTGGATTCGGATCATCAGCTGCCACCCTCCTCTCGTTAACCTTCAGCCGCTTCTCCCAGCGCGCAATTAGGCGCTCTAACACAATTGTCACGAGCCAGTAAATGATCGCAAGCGACACATACACTTCGAAGAAGCGGAAATTGCGGGAAGCCATCAGCTTGCCTGCGGCCGTCATCTCCACAACCGAGCATACAAAGGCAAGTGAAGTGCCCTTAATCAACCCGATTAGAGAATTGCCGAGGGTTGGCAGTGCAACGACGAGCGCTTCGGGCAAAATGATGCGGCGCAGAACCTGCGTTGTCGTCATTCCCATAGAATATCCGGCTTCAATGCCACCCTTATCGACAGATTGGATAGCAGCCCGAATACTCTCTGAGTTGTA